>NZ_JAUBRI010000067.1:0-37096 GCF_036701795.1 Microcoleus sp. N9_A1 | reverse complement strand
TGGCACATCTCTTGATGAAGTTATTCGTGCTTATTGTGCAGAAAGAGTGTCTCATACTTATTTGAAATGACTATATCGTTGATTTCTGGAGCTTCTGAAACTGGCTTGCCATCCAACAATCTCAGAAATTCTTCCAGCGTATAACCCGATCTCGCAGCGAGCTTAGCCAAGTTGTCCGTATCGGGAACCGTATCGCCTCGTTCCCAAAGCTGAACAGCAGTAGCGGAAACGCCCAAAAGCTGACCAAACGCTCGCTGACTCATTGTTCCGCGCGCTTTTCTGATAATTTCACTAAGTTTTTCTCTATTTTCGATATTCACGGCTCAAAGGTTACTCAACCGTCTCTACCAGTCTACTTGCCAACAGATACATCAACTATATTTTCCAGACGACTCAGCAGCAGCCGCGAGTCTATCCATCACCGCTCTACCAACCACGGCTAACTCACTGATCGGTATACATTGAATTTTTTTCAGCAGATCGTTAGTATCTACGGGCTCACGCATGGGCTTGCCTTCCAGATGAGCAAGCAACTCTTCCATCGTAAACCCTGCCCTCACGGCAATCTGAGCCAAATTTTCTGTATCTGGGATACTCTGACCTTTTTCCCACAACTGAACCGCAGTCGCAGATACCCCAAGAAGCTTGCCAAATCCACGCTGACTCATAGAACCGCGAGCTAGTTTGACAATCTCGATTAATTTTTTCTTAGCTTCTGCGTTCACAACTGCCGTCACTACTTAATCATACATAATTCAGTTTACTTCCCAACTCCAGAATTTTCAACTTGCAATTCATAATTACACTTGACACACGCGATGATTGCAAGTACAATAACAATTACAACTTAAGTTTTGATGCGCCGAAAGGGTCGTTAAACAAATGGTTCTGAGCTAGGAAAAGAATCTAAGCGGACAGCCCGATCAAACTTTGAAACCAGAGACAGACATCAGGGGAAGCAAAAATGACCAAAAGACGCAGCCAAAACACCCACAACTCACGTCGCAACCGTCAAAGCCTCACCGCCTCCGGTTGGCTCAAGCCCCAGTGCTGGCAAATCTCCAAAACGGAAGCCGCCGAAGCCCTGAAAATGCCCGTCAACCGCATCGTCAAAGTTTACCCCAAACAACACCAAGTAATAGTCGTTTACCTGAACAAGAAAGGACAAAAATGTAGTTCCTTTTTCAGCTACAGACTATTTGCCAGATGGGAGAAAGAGACGATCGCAGCGATCGCCAGTTGTAGAAACCAGCAAACCCTAGCGCCCCTAGAAATCATTGTACAATACGACCTCGAACATTTCAACTATCCCGTCCAGAGCGCCGACGCAATTTGGGATGCCCTACTCAACCACATCCGCCAAGTCATCAGAGAACAACGGCTCAGCCTAGCTTGCGCCTAGTCCCCCATTAACCCCACCTATGTTGATCATCCTTAATACTTGGGAAAATCGATTCCTGAGATGGATATTCCTTGCATCTTCTGTACATATCGTCCTTGAGCCGCTACACACTCTGCCATTTTTTGAGCCTGTATAGGTTGACTCCTGGGATCTGGTGAGGTGCCTCTATACTCCCATACACCACCACGACCACTATTTATTACTTTTCCATTTGTTTCTAAGATTAACTCTTCTCCGGTAGCATCAATATAGAATTTCCCCTTTTGAAAAGACACGCTGCTAATTGTGATATCTTCCACTCCCTTGTAAGGATTTGCAGGGCCCTTGACAATCTTAATACAGATTCTATTATTTTTATGTGCAATTTCTCTCCGGGAATTATTGAACATGGTTCCTTGAGAGTAGTAAGTTCCTGTGGGTAGAATTGTAGAATCTTGTTGATTACTTTGAGCAGATGACAAGGATGAAATTGATAGAAAAATAGAACTAGCAATTAGTGTTTCGAGTACCTTAAATTTCATTTCCTATTAAACTCCATTAAAATTATTTTTTTCAGATTCAACATGGTCATAAATTATTTTTAAACTCCTCTAGGGTGACATTTGCTTGGCCAAGAATATTAGCTAATGTCCCAGAAGCTAATTCATCATGGAGTGGCACATTACAACTATCTATTTGCTGTACAACCCGAACCCGTTTGAGAACAACGTGACTGCCACCCCCCCTATCTTGCCTGATGAATCCCAAACGTTCTAAAGACCCGATAGCTCTTCTGCCTGAAATTCTTGGCAATTGATTCCAAGGTATACCTGAATGGGAATTTTGCGACAGATTTTGAAGCTGAACGTTTAGATGTTCAATAGTATTTTCTAATGTTTGAGTGTTCTCTTGGGCTGCACTGAGTTGCCTTTTTAACTGCCTCTTTCGATCTTCTAAGAACTGAGTTCTGCTTTTCGATGTATCTAATTCGCTGTTTAACTGGACTTTTTCGCTGTTTAGCTGGACTTTTTCTTTTTCTAACCTATCAATTTCTTCCACATAATAATTTTCCCCATCTCTTGACTGTTCCTTACTCCGATCTAATTCTGCCCTAGCTCCTTCTAGTGCGGCGGTGAGTTCATTAATATTAGGTATTTCTTCTAACTGTTGCTCTAGCTGACGAGATTGCTGTTGTCTTAAATCTAGATCGCGCTTCAAATCAACTATTTTCTGATTGAGCTCTTCACTCTGCTGCTTTGCTTTAGATTCTCGCTGAGACGTTTTTTGCAACTTTTGCCGTAGTAATTGCAATTCTTTTGAAGTTTGAGCAGCTTTTTGCTGTTGCTGTTCTCTACGAGCCAGTTCGCTTTCATAAGATGCAATTTGATTTTCCAGTTCTCTCTTATTTTGCTCCTGTTCTTGCCGGTAAGATTCCAGTTCAGCAAGACCTCTATCTCGCTGGTCAATTAATTCGATAGTTTGCTGGTTTGTTTCTTCTAATTGCAGCTTAATTTCCTGCTTTACTTCAGATTCTCGCTGAGACGTTTCTTGCAACTTTTGCCGTAGTAATTGCAAGTCTTCTAAAGTTTGAGCATTTTCTTGCTGTTGCTGTTCTTTAAAAGCCAGTTCGCTTTCATAAGATGCAATTTGATTTTCAAGTTCTCTCTTATTTTGCTCCTGTTTTTGCCGATCAGATTCCAGTTCAGCAAGACCTCTCTCTCGCTGCTTAATTAATTCGATAGTTTGCTGGTTTTTATCTTCTAATTGCCGCTTAATCTGTTGAATTTCCCGTTGCAATTGTTCCTGTTGTTGCTGTGCAAGACGCTGCTCATTCCGTTTGGCAGATAAAACCACCTCAATAATTATCCACGCGCTCAAACCACTAACGAAAAATAAAGCGACTGTCGATGTGTAAAGAGTCCGGGAACCTGTTACTTTAAATGGATCTTTAATCCAATTATTAGAATCTTCAATAAATGTCGGCGGTACTCCCCGGACATAGTACACACGACCGATTATTTCTCCTGAGTTAACTCTACCAGTAAAGATGGGTTTACTATCACGAGGTTTAGCATATTGCCGCTCTGCTTGCAGCGGAGGTGGACTTTGTAGTAAGTCGTATGGATGATTTGATAAAGTTGCTAATGAAATTTCCTTTGTCCACTTCTGAGAAGATTTTGATTGATAAAGAATTTGCTCGGATAGGCAATTTTGGGCAGCCATTTTGCAATCAGTAACAATCAGCCCAAATAATCCATAGTTACTGTCTAAAGTTCGTTGTAATTCTTCTATATTTCCTTGCAATAATGTATAGGATAGTTTTACTGGCAAAGTATGAGATAACATATTGAAATCAACTGTTTGCACAGCAAAGATTGTGCCATGCCAATAGTTCTTATAATTTTCCCAGTTTTTCACAGTCGCCAGACCCAAAGAAAATGTCGCGATCAGGGTGAATCGCCCCAAACTCTTAATCAGCGTACTAGGGTTGATCGGGGGAAGTTTTTGCTTCATAAGGTAAACAGCCAAATGAATCTGAGTGAGAATATATTTAATATAACTTCAGCTACAGATTATTTACCCGTTGGCAACAAGAGGCGATCGCAGCCATAAAAAACCGCCGAAACCAGCAAACCTTACAACCACTAGAAGAAGTTGTACAATACGACCTCGAGCATTTCAACTATCCGATCGCGTAGTCATAGCCAGCCGTAGGCATCGCCAACCAAATTTTGGACACCCTACTCCACCACATCCGCCGAGCCATCACAGAACAAAGGCACACCCCAAGATGTGCCTTCCATCGCTCCATCAATTAGTAGAAGCCGCCAACTCAGCCAAACGATCCTGCTGATCCTGAGAAATGCAAGTCTGAATAATCTCCTCAATATCCCCTTCCAAAACACTATTGAGCGAAAAATTCTCCCCCAAACGGTGGTCGGTAGCCCGATTATCCTTATAGTTGTACGTGCGAATTTTTTCCGATCGCGAACCAGTACCAACCTGCCCCAAACGCCGCTCCTTCACCTCATCCTGCTGCTCCCGCAACTTAATGTCATAGAGCTTCGCGCGCAAAATCTGCATCGCCCGCTCCTTATTCTGCAACTGACTGCGCTCCTCAGTACAGAAAATCCGAATTCCCGTCGGCTTGTGAAACAAATCCGCAGCAGTTTCCACCTTGTTCACATTTTGGCCACCAGCACCGCCCGATCTAGCCGTACTCATCTGAATATCCTTCGGATCGATGTGAATCTCCACATCATCAACTTCCGGCATCACCGCCACCGTCGCCGTCGAAGTATGAATCCGGCCGCTAGCCTCAGTCATCGGCACCCGCTGCACCCGGTGCACCCCAGCCTCAAACTTCAGCTTGCTATAAACGCTATCGCCCGTGATTTCCAGAATCACCTCTTTAAAACCACCCATGTCCGCCAGTGACTCGCTCACCAACTTGACCTGCCAGCCTTCAGTTTGAGCGTAGCGCGAATACAGCCGCAGCAAATCTCCCGCCCAAATACTAGCCTCATCTCCGCCAGTACCCGCGCGAATTTCCAGCATAATATTCTTGTCATCGTTCGGATCGCGGGGAAGCAGCAACACCTTCAAACGACTTTCCAAATTCTCCAGCTTCGACTCAAGTTCCTCAACTTCCAGCCCAGCCATAAGCTGCATTTCGTGATCGCCCGCAGCTTCCTTGAGCACCTGTCGCGCGCCCACCAAATCTTCCTGAGTCGTTTTCCACAGAGCAAAAGTATCGACCACTTCCTCCAAGGACGATCGAGCTTTTGCCACCCGTTGAAACTCTTGATTGTCCCTAGCGACATCCGGGTCAGCCATGCGGCGAGTCAACTCATTAAAAGTTTGCTCTACCGACTTCAATTTATCCAGCAAATAAGATTCAGCCATTGTCAGTTGTCCTTTATCAATCGATTTTAGATTTTAGATTTTAGATTTTAGATTTTAGATTTGAAGAACAGTTGGGATAGAATCTTGATCGAACTAAACTGCCTGCATAGCAAGTCTTCAATCTAAAATCTAAAATCCGAGGGCCGTAAGTTGCCAGTAGAAAGAACTACTTTCAACAAACTGCGGACAAATGACAATCCGGCTACTTCTTCTTTTTGGCTTTAGCAGCAGCCTTAGCAGCATCTGCTTTCGGGTCTTCCATTTTCAGCGGCCCAGACGAAGCATCTGCCTTCGGCATTTCTACCTCCGTCATGCCATATTTCCGCATAAAGCGTTCCACACGACCTTCAGTATCAATAATCTTCTGAGTGCCAGTATAAAAAGGATGATTCCCCGACCAAACATCAACTTGAAGCTTTGGTCTAGTCGAACCAACCGTCATCACGTGTTCCCCGTTGCAAAAAACCTGAGATTCGGGATACCACTCAGGGTGAATGCCATCTTTCGCCATTTTTTTTACTCTCTAATTTTTGACTTTACAACCATTTTAGCTGTCGCAGGACTTGTACACCACCAACAACAGCACCAATTTTGTCTTAGACCTGTTGGAACCGGGAATCAGGAATCGGAAATAAACTTGAAAAAAAGGCAGATAAAATCTGAATGATTCTTGCCTTTTCCTTCTTCCTTCTTCCTTCTTCCTTCTTCCTTCTTCCGACGGACTTACATCCGTTACATCCCGTACATTGCTCGTTGCCGAACTTCCTTCTTCCTTCTTCCTTCTTTGCTCGATTACCGCTTCGAGTATTGAGGAGCCTTCCGAGCTTTCCGCAAACCGTACTTTTTGCGTTCTTTTGCCCGCGGGTCGCGAGTCAAATAGCCCTCAGTCTTCAGAGGCTTGCGGTTATCCGGGTCTAATTGACAAAGTGCTCTAGCGACACCCAAGCGAATCGAGTCAGCCTGACCTGTCAAGCCACCGCCTTCGACTTTTACCAAAATGTCGTACTCATTTTCCAGACCCAAAGTTTCCAGAGGGGCCTTAGCGAGAGCCAAATAAGTAGGGTTGAATTGCAGGTACAAATCCCCCTCTTTACCATTGACAGTCAGTATGCCAGTGCCGGGAACCAAGCGTACCCGCGCTACTGAACGCTTGCGGCGGCCGGTACCCCAGTACACAGCGCGACCCGATGTATCTGTTGCTTGCATTACTCATTTCCTCCCGGAATCGTGTGAACAATTAATTCTTCTGGTTTTTGAGCTTGGTGCGGGTGGTTGGGGCCAGCGTACACCTTCAGTTTAGTAAACAGTTGTCTGCCCAGAGAAGTGTGAGGCAGCATTCCCCGTATAGCTTCTTCGACAATTCTTTCGGGCAAACGTGCTTGCAATTTGGCAAAAGTTTCTGTTTTCATGCCGCCCGGTCTTCCAGAATGGCGGCGGTAGATTTTCTGGGTGCGTTTTTTGCCAGTAACAGCGATTTTGTCAGCATTGATGACTATTACGAAGTCGCCGGTATCCATAGAAGGAGTGTAAGTCGGTTTGTGTTTCCCCCGGAGGTACATGGCAACTTCAGTTGCCAGACGGCCCAGCCGCTGGTCGGCGGCATCGACCACGTACCACTTGTGCTCTAGGGAGTCTTGAGTAGGGACGTAAGTTTTGTTCATTGTTTGTTGTTAGTTGTCTATTAACTGTTAACTGTTGTTAGTTGTCAGTTGTCACTTGTCAGTTTTTAATTGTTAATTGTCCTTAGTTTTTTATTAGTATTTACCTAATGACTAATGACTAATGACTAATGACTAATGACTAATTTTGGCTGAGTGTCGTACCAGACGTCTGGGGGAAAGGGAAATTCTGAATAGCCAACCCGCAGCAGGCACAAACCTTGAGCGGGAGCGGCATATTTTACCATTTCTCGGCGTTCGTTGACCCAGATATCTGTGAAATTGTCGATCGCCCTTTCCCCGCGACCCACCTGCACCAGCAACCCCACCAGCAGCCGCATCATCCCGTACAGAAACCCGCTCGCTTGAACCTCGATATAGATCAGAGGCCCAGAACGATGACACTCTGCTGCTTGTACGTCCACCCAAGAATGGGGGCGGGCAGACCCCGCGCGGTGAAAAGCCGCCAAGTGATGCCGCCCGATTAGCGGTGTCAAAGCTGCCTGAATCAAAGATTCGTCCACAGGCGCGTGGTAGCAGTGCCAAGCATAAGGACGCACAAACAAATTAGGAATCGGGTCTGTATAAAGGGTGTAGCGATAGCGCCGCCAACTGGCTGAGAACCGAGCGTGCCAGGTAGGTTCCACCTTTGCCGAAGCTCGAATTAAAATATCTTTTGCCAGTCGAGAGTTGAGAACGCTTGCCCAGCGGTGAGCCGGAATTGGGCCGCAGGCGTCAAAATGGGCTACTTGAGCAGCGGCGTGAACTCCTGCGTCAGTTCTCCCGGCAGCGTGCAGCGTTACCGGACGTTGCAGGACAGTCGATATTGCTGTTTCAATTTCTTCTTGTACTGTACGCTGGTTCGGCTGTCGCTGCCAGCCGTGAAAGTTAGTGCCGATGTATTGGATCACTAAAGCAACGCGCTGTATCGATCGGGCATCTTCGATTGGGGATTTTGGATTGTCAGTCATAAATCAAAAATCTCCAACCCAAAATTTCATTAAACCAGTTCAACGATCGCCATTTCGGAATTGTCTCCTTGACGGGGGACAGTTCGCACTACACGGGTGTACCCCCCGTTGCGCGAGCCGTAACGTTCTTGTGCCGCCTCAAACAAGGCGTGTACTAACTGCTTGTCGTAGATATAGCCCATAGCTTGTCGGCGAGCGGACAAGGAGCCATCTTTGGCCAGGGTAATCATCCTGTCCGCCTCTGAGCGCAGCGCTTTGGCGCGGGCTAGAGTGGTAGTGATTTTACCGTAGCGGATTAATTCGGTGGTCAGCGAGCGCAGTAGGGCGCGGCGCTGGTCAGCCGGTTTGCTGAGTTGGGGAACGCGACAGCGGTGACGCATAGCAGTTGGTAATTGGTAATTGGTAATTGGGTGCCGGGATAGTCCGCGAGTTTTGAGCGGTGATTTCTTTAACTTAAAAACTCACATACTTAAAATTCAGAACTTTTTTACCCGTTACCCGTTGATTAACTTTTAGCTGATTTTTCCTGTGGCAAGGTAATGCCCAAGCGTTTTTGTAAAGCTTCAATCACTTCTTCGGCAGACTTCTGCCCGAAGTTCTTGATCTCGAGCAAGTCTTCTTGGGTATAATCCAATAAGTCTGCGACTGAGTTGATCTGAGCCCGCTTGAGACAGTTGTAAGCCCGGACGGACAACTGCAACTCTTCGATCGGAATTTGGCTAGTAGGATCTGCCTCACCGGGATACTCTGGTTTGAGAGAATCTTGGGTGATGTCTTTGAGAGGTGCAAATAAATCTACCAGGATGTGGGCAGATTGACTCAAAGCTTCTTGAGGAGTCACGCTGCCATCAGTCCAGATTTCCATAATCAGCCGGTCTTTTTCGACCGTACCGCCTACCCGAGCATCTTCAACGCTGTAGTTGACTCTGCGAATCGGCATAAAGATGGCGTCAATTTGGAGAAAATCCAAAGCCGATCCATCATCCCGACTGCGGTCTACTGCTCGGTATCCGATGCCTTTTTCAATTCTGAATTCCATTTCCAGAACTGAACCCGGAGAGAGAGTCGCAATATACTGCGATTTATCGATCAATTCCACCTCAGAGGGCAAATCGAATCGATCGGCTGTAACCGTCACAGGCCCCTCAATCCGCAACCTACCGATTTGCGGCTGCTGAGAATGAGTTTTGAGGACGACCTCTTTCATGTTCAGGAGAATTTCTAGAACATCCTCACGTACCCCTTCGATCGTGGCAAACTCGTGATTGACGCCCGCGATTCGGACTGAAGTTACTGCAGTTCCTTCCAAGTTTGACAGCAGAACTCGCCTCAGCGCATTCCCAACAGTTGTTCCCTGACCGCGATCGAGCGGTTCCAGGACAAACTTTCCGTACTGACTGCGGTCTTTGTCAGTGTTAGACTCTATACATTCAATTTGAAACTGCGCCACAGAGTGACCTCCCTTTTCCACTTTGGATTTTTGATTTTGGATTTTAGATTGCAGAGCATACCCCTGAACGGATTTCGGATTTTGGATGGACGGGGCAACAGTTAGAAGCATTATTTTTTCACTTTAAGCAGTTAGCCATTATCCAAAATCTAAAATCTAAAATCTCAAATCGTTTTAGACTCTACGCCGCTTGGGAGGGCGACAGCCGTTGTGAGGAATTGGGGTAACATCTCTAATCAGGGTGATTTCCAGTCCCGCCCCTTGCAGCGCCCGGATTGCAGTTTCTCTACCTGCTCCAGGCCCGCTCACCATTACTTCTATTTGGCGCATTCCTTGGTCGTTGGCTCTGCGGGCAGCACTTTCTGCTGCTGTTTGAGCTGCAAAGGGAGTTCCCTTCTTAGCTCCTTTAAAACCGCTGGAACCTGCCGATGCCCAGGATATTACTTCGCCGTTGAGGTCGGTAATAGTTACAATCGTGTTGTTAAAGGTAGACTGGATGTAGCCTACCCCATTGGGTACATTCCGTTTCTGCTTTTTTGCACCAGATTTCTTGCCTGTTTGTTGTCGCGCCATATTAGTCTCTTTAACGTTTCTCTCAACTAATGTCCCGAAGCGCTAGGAGCCAGCAGCCCCCAGCGTATTTTTCCCAAAAAGATGTTACTTCTTGGAAGGTGCCTTTTTCTTGCCCGCAACTGTTCGGCGGACGCCACGACGGGTTCTGGCGTTGGTACGGGTTCGCTGCCCCCGCACCGGCAGACCCAAACGGTGACGCCGACCGCGATAAGTTCCGATGTCCATCAGGCGCTTGATGTTCATTGACTCCCAGCGCCGGAGGTCTCCTTCGATTTGGTATGTGGTTTCTACATGAGCCCGCAGAGTTGTCACGTCGGCCTCTGTTAAATCCTTGACGCGAGTGTCAGGATTGACGCCTGTTGCAGCGATAATTTTTTGGGCCCGCGACAAGCCTATTCCGTAAATGTATGTCAGACCTATTTCGACGCGCTTATCGCGTGGAAGGTCTACCCCGGCAATCCGTGCCACACTTTTTGTCTCCCTAGTTTTCCTGTTTGGCTACAATGTTCAATTAGGATGCACCTGCGTGCAGTGCCCAATCTTCTTTTTTTCTAACCTTGGCGCTGTTTGTGTTTCGGGTTAGTGCATATCACCATCACTCGACCGCGACGGCGGATGACGCGACATTTCTCACAAATTTTTTTGACAGATGCTCGAACTTTCATCTTTCTTCCTGCCTGGAGAACCCCGCTCTACCGGAGAGCAGGCACGCTGGGACTGCCCGTAGAGCGGTGGGAGGAGAGGCTGGGCAAGGTGTAGGCCTCTCCTCGATTAAATTGTATAAAGTGCGGGTTGTTTCATGAAGGAGCCCGCTTGCACCCACTCCCATTGCTGGGTAAAGTTCGCCTGCGCCAGAGTGTTGGCGAGCGATACTTTTACGGTGTAACAATGACTTAACCCGGTACACCGGTGGGTTGTTGACGCCCTTCTCGGCAACACTACAAACGTAGCATTATAGCATAAATTTGACGCTTTTTACCAAATTCTCTCTAATTAAACTTAGAATTAGTTTTTAGAAAGTTTTATCTAAGCCTATTTTTTCCGAAGGCGATAAGTAATCCTGCCTTTGGTCAAGTCGTAGGGAGTCAATTCAACTTTGACGCGATCGCCAGGCAGAATTTTGATGTAGTTGCGGCGGATCTTGCCGGAAATGTGAGCCAGAACGTTAAACCCATTATCTAGGTCAACGCGAAACATCGCATTGGGCAGGGATTCCGTCACTGTCCCTTCCATTTCAATTAAATCTTGCTTAGACAATTTGGTATTTACCTCAACTCTACATTTGATTAACTAGGAGTGTCCCGGCGTTGGCATCAAAACCTATTTACTGGTAGGAGTCAAACGGGAACGGGGGCAAGAATTCGGGCGACTCGATCGACTTTAATACTCAACCAACCGCTTGTTTTAGCTTTACTTGAGTAAAGTTGTGACAATTAGTATCGAGTTCAATCCTGTCTCTAGCAACCCTCACAAAACCTGATAGCACAAAAAGCTCCTAGTTAACATATCTTAGCAAAAGCTTGTGAGTAACAAGCTGTATTGAGAGGGTTCAAGAGTCGTTCGAGAGAGATTGTTGCAGTTCTGCGGTGACTAATGCCATGTCGCGATCGCCATCAACCGCAACTAACTGTTCGCGGTTTCTGTAAAACTCTATCAAAGGTTCAGTTTGCTCGCGATAAACTTGCAATCGGCGGCGGATAGTTTCCTCATTGTCATCCTGGCGGCCCCGCGACAGCAGGCGAGCCACCAAAACATTGTCAGGTACGTCCAAATTGACAGCTCTCAGAGCGCAATCCTTACCAGACGTACTTCCCCCAGTACCAACATCACAGATTAGTCTGTCAAAAAACATTGCCTGTGTCACAGTGCGGGGAAAGCCGTCGAGAATCCAGCCTGCATTAGCATCTGGTTCATTCATGCGTTCTTGTACGATATCCATCAATAACTGGTCGGGAACCAACTCACCAGCATCCATGTAGGCTTTCGCCTGTAGGCCCAAGGCTGTTTTCGCCACCACGCAGGCGCGCAGGATGTCACCCGTAGAAATGTGCGGTATTTTCCAGAGAGCGGCTAATATCTGAGCCTGAGTTCCCTTACCAGCCCCTGGAGGCCCCATAAAAATCAGTTGCATTGCGATTACTTCACCATTCCTTCATATCGTTGGGAGATGACGTAAGTTTGAACTTGCTTAGCAGTTTCGATCGCGACGCCCACTAGAATTAGCAGGGAAGTTGCACCAAAACCTCTAAAAGTTTGCACGCCGATCGCACTTTCTACAGCCGTTGGTACAATAGCCACCAGACCGAGAAATATCGCGCCCAAGAAAGTCAAACGGTTCAAAACCTTCTCCACATAATCGCTGGTTTTCTGACCCGGACGAATGCCAGGAATACTAGCGCCCATCTTCTTCAAGTTCTGAGACATATCTACAGGGTTGACAATCAACGAAGCGTAGAAATAGCTGAAGAACAGAATCAAAGTCAGATAAAACAGCGCGTAAGCCCAAGGCGCAGGCCCGTCCGGCCTCAAAACATTAGCAACTTGAACCAAAAATGGGTTATTCAGAGACTGAGCGAGGAAAGAAGGCACAATCAACACCGAAGATGCAAAAATAATCGGCATCACTCCGCCTTGATTCAAGCGCAGGGGCAGATAGCTGCGACTCTCCCGATAAACCTTTTTTCCGACTTGGCGGCGGGCCGAAATAATCGGAATGCGACGAGTACCTTCCTGAACAAAAACAATCCCGACAATCGTCACCAAAAAGACCAGCAGCAGAACGATTACGCGGCCGACAACTTGCGTATCGCCACTTTGAGCCAATTCAAAAGTTTGTCCCAAAGAGCGCGGCAAAACCGACACAATGTTGATAAAGATCAGCAGCGACGCTCCGTTGCCGATACCTCGCTCCGTCACCACTTCCGATATCCACATCACAAACATCGACCCGGCCGTCAGGGCCAAAGCAGTTTGTGCTATGAATAAAGGCGAGGGAGCTTGAGCAAAAGGGCTGACCCAAATCGCAATGCCAACGCTTTGCAGAATTGCCCAGCCCAAAGAAACGTAGCGAGTAATTTGAGAAATCTTGCGCCGTCCTGCTTCCCCTTCATTTTTCTGCAAGTCTTCTAAACTTGGCAGAGCCGCAGTTAGAAGTTGCACAATAATTGAAGCATTAATGTAGGGCAAAATCCCCAGCGCGAAAATCCCCAAAGCTGACAGGCCGCCTCCTGAGAACAAATCCAGAAAGCCAATTAAAGGGCTATTTTGGACGTTTTGGGCAAAGGCGACTCGATCAATGCCGGGGACTGGTAAGTGGACACCCAGGCGTACTAAAATCAGTAAGCCAATGGTTACGAGGATGCGGCCTCGCAAACCAGCAGCTTGAGCCATCTGCATGAACGTCTCTTGTGCAGTTGGCGCTTTCTCTCTACTAACGTCCATAGTTACGATTTTGGATTTTAGATTTGGGATTTTCGACTAAATCATTTTCTGATAGCAAGCTTGAGGATTTGAGATTTGGACAAACTCTCAAACCTCAAATCTTCACGCAATTAATTCGCAACTTCCGCCTGCAGCTTCAATTTTGGCGCGAGCACCTGCTGTAAAAGCCGAGGCGCGCACTTGCAAAGGTACATTCAGTTCACCATCTCCTAAGATTTTCAGCGGCCCGTCGTCTGTGGTGACAATTTTTGCTTGGATCAAAGAGGTGAGAGTAACTTCGGTGTTTGCTGGCAGCGATGCTAATTTACTTACATTAATGGTAGTGTACTCTTTCCGGTTCACTAGAGGGAAGCTTTTCAACTTGGGGAGACGGCGGTAGAGAGGATTTTGACCACCTTCAAAACCGGGTCTAGTGCCGCTACCGGCTCTAGCTTTTTGACCGCGCATCCCTTTGCCGGAGCTCGCGCCTTGACCGGCAGAAATACCTCTGCCCAAGCGTCGGGGGCGCTTTTGGGAGCCTGCTTTGGGTCGGGCGTCTTGCAATCTCATAGTTTTAGTAATTGGTAATTGGTAATTGGTATTTAGAGAGCGGGTACGCAGTAGTTTTGAGTGCGTGAGTTTTAAGTTGCGGATTTTTTTATTTTCACCGCAAGCACTTAACACTCAAAACTTACAGTTTCCCATTCTCGCGTGCCCTAACCGTAGAGATTTTCTACTGGAATTCCGCGCTCTTGAGCAACTTCGGACAAGGTGCGGAGGGTGGAGAGGGCATTGACTGCGGCTCGGGCGTTGTTTAAGGGATTTCCAGAACCTAGCTGTTTGGCTAAGATGTTGCGGACTCCTGCTAGTTCGAGAACAGTTCGCACTGCTCCCCCTGCAATTACCCCGGTTCCCGGAGCGGCCGGCCGCATCATGACTTTAGCTCCGCCACCGTCACCGTTGATGGGGTGAGGGATGGAGTTAGATTTGGTGAGGGGGACTTCAATTAGGTGCTTTTTGCCGTCAGCGACGCCTTTTTTAACGGCACCGATTACGTCGCTAGCTTTGCCGACTCCCACTCCAACTTGACCGCGTTCGTTGCCGATAATGACTATGGCGCGGAAGCTGAGTTTTTTACCGCCTTTAACTACTTTGGTAACGCGACGAATCTGAACAACCCGTTCTTGCCATTCGGATTCTTTTTCGCGCCCTTTGTTGTTGCTGCTGCTTTTTTTCTTGTTGCGCTGTTCTTTTTGTTCTGCCATAGTTTTGTCTTGTGGGAATTGAGGATTAGTAACTGGTAGTCGGAAATGAGGAATTAATGATTAGGAATTAAGATTTTTATTGCTTCTTTCTTCCTTCTTCCTTCTTCCTTCTTCCTTCTTCCTTCTTCCTAAAAGTCTAACCCGGCTTCGCGAGCTGCATCTGCGAGGGCTTTGACGCGACCGTGATAGAGGTTGCCTCCGCGATCGAATACGACTTTAGCTATGCCAGCGCTGGAGCAGCGTTTGGCAATCAACTGACCGACTTGCACGCTGGCGGAGCAGTTGCTTCCAGAAGTGAGAACGGATTTCAAATCCGGGTCGAGGGTTGACGCGGCAGCCAAAGTGTGCTGTGTCGTGTCGTCGATTACTTGGGCGTAGATGTGCTGGTCTGATCGAAATACCGCTAGTCTGGGACGTTCGGCGGTGCCGAACACCTTGCGCCGCACGCGGCGGTGTCTGCGGTGAACTGATTCTTTGCGAGTAAGCTTCATATAAATACTCGGTAAATGGGAAACTCAGAGTCTTTAGACCTGAGAGAGAAATGACACTTCGGATTTGCTCCTCGGAGCCTCCCTTGCGGGGTGATGTTAGCTTCGCCAATGTTTTAAGAGCTTTTTAGACTTGCAACACTATCTCAGTGACCTTAAGACTGTTTAGTTGCAAATGACAGAGCAGGGAACTAGCTACGTATTCTCCCGGTGTCGTGACTCCAAAAACGTAGACCAAGGGAAGTCTTAGGCTGGTCAGTATGGCTTGCAGGAATTGCCCCTACCAGCCCAGTGTCTTTAGACCTGGGTTACTGACTGTTACTTCTTACCTGTTTTGCCTGTTTTACCAGCTTTGCGACGGACAACTTCGCCACTGTAGCGAATGCCTTTTCCCTTGTAGACTTCGGGCGGACGCACCGCACGGATGCGAGCTGCTGTGTTGCCTACGAGTTCTTTGTCAATGCCAGAGACGATGACGTTGGTGTTGCCTTCCACTGCCATTGTGATGCCTTCTGGAGGGGGCATTTCAACGGGCTTGCTGTAACCGACGTTTAAAATCAGGTTCCGTCCTTGAACCTGTGCCCGATAACCTGTGCCGATAATTTCCAGGCGTCGCTGAAAACCTTGAGATACACCTTCGACCATGTTGGCGACTAGGGTGCGGCACAAGCCGTGGAGTTGTCTGGCGACGCGAGATTCGTCTCGGCGGGTGACGAGTAAAGTCTCGCCTTCGAGTCCCATGAGGATTTCGGCTGGAATCACTCGGGAAAGTTCACCTTTGGGCCCTTTGACGGCTACTTTTTGGCCGTCTAGGGTGACGGTGACTTTCGTGGGGATGCTAATCGGACGCTTGCCAATTCGCGACATAGTTTTTTGGTCCTTTGTTTTTAGTTATTAGTCCTTGATTATTAGTGCTTAGTTATTAGTCCTTAGTTATTGATTTTTGAGTCTCTTGCCAACGACCAGTGACTAATGACTAATGACTAATGACTACCAAACATAACAAAGCACTTCACCACCCAAACCTTGGCGTCGAGCTTCTCTATCCGTCATAATGCCACTGGAGGTGGAAATAATGGCAATGCCAATTCCGCCTAATACTCTGGGCAATTCTTTACGGTTCGAGTAAACGCGCAGTCCTGGTTTGCTGACTCGCTTAAGTGCCGTGATGATGGGCTTGCGAGTTTTACCTTTGTACTTTAGAGAAAGCACTAAATGTCGCTTAATCCCTTCTGGTTCTGCTTCTTCAAATTCGCTGATAAAGCCTTCACTTTTGAGGACTTGGGCGATGCTACGGGTCATTTTTGTAGCTGGAATTTGTGTTGTTTGGTGGCGCGCCATGCAAGAATTGCGAATGCGCGTCAACATATCTGCTATGGTATCGTTAGCTGCCATCTTTTGCTTCTTACTCTAGTGCTTAGTTGTCCCGGAACGGCATTCCCATTTCTTTAAGCAAGGCGCGTCCTTCTTCGTCGGTGTTTGCTGTGGTGATAATTGAAATGTCCATGCCTCGAATTTGATCGATGCGGTCATATTCTATTTCTGGAAAAATTAGCTGTTCTCTCAGACCCAAGCTGTAGTTGCCGCGCCCGTCGAAGCTTTTGGGGCTGATGCCGCGGAAGTCGCGGATTCGGGGGAGTGCGAGGTTGATCAGCCGATCGAGAAAATCGTACATCCGATCGCCGCGCAGCGTCACCATAACGCCGACGGGTACTCCTTTGCGGATTTTGAAGCCTGCGATCGCTTTTTTCGCCCGCGTCACCACTGGTTTTTGCCCGGTGATGAGGCCAATTTCGTTGAGCGACGAATCCAGTGCCTTAGCGTTTTGAGATGCTTCTCCCAAACCGCGGTTCACTGTGACTTTGACGAGTTTGGGAACCTGATGGATATTAGTATATTTAAACTGATCCATCAGTGTGGGAACGATTTTTCCTTGATAAAGAACCTTGAGTTTGTCCGGCATAGTTTTTGTGTTTCGTTAACTGTCCCTGGGCTTGGTCAGGGAATTGTTCTTTGTCAGTTGTCAGTTGACAGTTGATAGTTGTCAGTGGTCAGTTGTCAGTTAATGACTAATGAGTGATGACCAATGACTAATTATCGAGGATTTCTCCGGTTTTTTTGAGCTGTCGGAGTTTGCGGCCGTCTTCGCTAAATGTATAGCAAACGCGGCTAGCTATTTTTTCTTTTTCGGAATAGTGCATGACATTTGAGCTGTGAATTGGAGCCTCAAACGTGAGTATTTTCCCGGACTCTCCCTCTTGCTGGGGCTTGACGTGCTTGGTTCTGATGTTTACACCTTTAACAACTACTTTGCTGACTTTAGGATATGTCTTTAAGATTTCTCCGACTTTTCCTTTCTCTTTGCCAGTAATTATTTGCACGGTGTCGCCTGCTTTGACGTGCATTCTGTAGCGCTGCGGTTCGCTAGTTGGTTTACCCTTTTTTCCGTACATTTTAAAGTACCTCCGGGGCTAAGGAAACGATTTTAGTAAAGTTTTTGTCGCGCAATTCGCGGGCGACGGGACCGAAGACGCGAGTGCCTTTGGGGTTGCCGTCTACGTTGATAATAACGGCGGCGTTATCGTCAAAACGAATGCTCATGCCGCTGTCGCGGCGCAGACCTTTGCGGGTTCTGACAATGACTGCCCGAACGACATCTGATTTTTTGACGGCCATATTGGGGATGGCGTCTTTGACGACGGCAATGATGACATCGCCGACTCCGCCGTAGCGGCGGTTTCCGCCTCCCAATACGCGGATGCACATCAGTTTGCGGGCTCCGCTATTGTCGGCGACATTGAGGTATGTCTGGGGTTGAATCATGGTGGTTGTTGAGTGTTAACTGTTGAGTGTTAACTGTTGACTGCTAGTTGATGGTTAATTGTCGATGGGGCGATCGCGATATCGCAATTAACTGTTAGCCGTTTTTTGTCCCGAAAATCTCAGCAACCGTCCAGCGTTTGGTTTTGCTCAAGGGGCGAGTTTCAGTGATGCGGACACGATCGCCCGATTTGCACTGATTTTCTTCGTCGTGAGCTTTGTACCGCTTGGTGCGGACTACGATTTTGCCGTATTTGGTGTGGGAGGAGCGGTTTTCGATTGCTACCACGACGGTTTTATCCATCTTGTCGCTGACTACTACGCCAACTCGTTCTTTAATTGCCATAGCTACCTATTTTTGTTGTGCAATTGACTT
The DNA here is from genome assembly GCF_036701795.1 of Microcoleus sp. N9_A1. Lineage (NCBI taxonomy): Bacteria > Bacillati > Cyanobacteriota > Cyanophyceae > Oscillatoriales > Microcoleaceae > Microcoleus > Microcoleus sp. N9_A1. Next base: position 18,788 of record NZ_JAUBRI010000067.1, on the reverse strand, counting down.
TTTTTAGCTACTGTGCGATCGTCGGCTCTGCGGCTTCTGACTCTTGGCTGACTGCTGCGGTTGCAGCAGGCTGTGCTACCTGTTTAGATGCGGCTAATTTTTCTGCAGCTTCTTTCTCAGCAACGATTTGGCGCTCGCGTTCAACTGTCATCAATTGAGCTAGCCGGTGTTTGGCGTGCTTGAACAGGTGAGGCTTTTCCATGCGGCCGGTAGCTTGCTGGAGCCGCAATTCCATTAGTTGGCGCTTGACGGCTAAAATTTGCTCTGCTACAGCAGCATCGCTTAATTCTCTAGCTTCTTTAATCTTGGTCAAAGACATAATTGTGTGCTTTCTCGTTAGCGAGCGGTATGACAGAAGACAGAATTGTCTCGCTTGGCTGAAGGTCGAAGGAAAGAAAAGTTATGAAAGCCAGATTTTAAATTGCTGTAGCCGTTTAAAATGCTGATTAATACAGACCTAATTCTACCTTCGCTCTTCGCTATGACTGGCCTTCTTCGCGAGTGATGAACTTGGTTTTAATTGGTAATTTGAAAGATGCCAAACGCATGGCTTCGCGGGCAGTTTCTTCACTTACGCCGCCAATTTCAAACATTACCCGGCCCGGTTTGACCACGGCAACCCAAAACTCTGGTGAGCCTTTACCAGAACCCATCCGGGTTTCTGCTGCGCGCTCGGTGACTGGTTTGTCGGGAAAAATGCGAATCCAGATTTTGCCGCCCCGGCGGATATAGCGGGTCATGGCGCGCCGTCCGGCTTCTATTTGGCGGGAGGTGATCCAGGCTGGTTCGATGGCTTGGAGCGCGAAGTCGCCAAAGCTAACTGTATTGCCGCGGGTGGCAATACCGCTCATTCGCCCGCGTTGTTGTTTGCGGAATTTCGTTCTTTTAGGGCTTAACATGGCGAAAGGGAGTTGGGTAATTAGTAATTGGTAATTGGTAATTGGTGATTGCTAATTGCTAATTGGTTTGGAACAACTCACACTTAACAAGTGACAACTAACAGTTAACAATTAGCTAGCCTTCGTTCGATCGATCTTCAAAGTTCTGGCGGCGGCGCTTTTGTTTGGTGCGGGGCACTGCTGCATTTGGTGCAGCCTCTTGTTCCTGTCCGGGAATGATTTCGCCTTTGAAAACCCAAACTTTAATGCCCAGAATACCGTAGATGGTTTGAGCAGTGCAGTAGGAGTAGTCGATGTCTGCCCGCAGCGTGTGCAAGGGGACTCTTCCTTCCCGTGTCCATTCGGTACGGGCAATTTCTGCACCGTTGAGGCGTCCGCTGACTTGAATTTTGATGCCTTGGATGCCGACTTTTTGGGCGCGGGTGATTGCTTGGCGGACTACTCGGCGGAAGGATACGCGCCGTTCTAGTTGCTGAGCGATGTATTCCGCGATCAGTGTGGCATCGGCATCTACTCGCTGGACTTCGACTACGTTGATGCGGATTTGGCGGTTGCTACCGAGTTGCTGCTGCAAACCGACGCGCAAGGTTTCGATGCCTGCTCCGCCGCGGCCTACGACAACGCCTGGTCTGGCTGTGAACACTTCTAGGTCGATTTGATCGGCTTTCCGTTCAATTCTGACCGAGGAAATGCCTGCATTGCTGAGGGTTTTACGAACGTATTTGCGAATTTTATAGTCTTCTTGCAAGAGTTCTGGATAGTTTTTGGGATCAGCAAACCAGCGAGAGCGGTGCTCTTGGGTAATGCCGAGGCGAAAACCAATTGGATGTATTTTTTGGCCCATAATAGTTGATGAGTTAATTGGTAATTGGTAATTGGTAACAGGGAAGGAAGAAGGAAGAAGGAAGAAGGAAGAAGGAAGAAGTAAAAAACAACTGTCTGCCACTCCGTGATTTCCGCGCCTTGAAGAAAAGTAATTGGTGATTACCTATTTTTTCTACTTTAAGCTGTTTATTACCTATTACGTTTTCCCTGGTTTAGTCTTCTGCGATCGGAGCAACTATTACCGTAATGTGGCAAGTTGGCTTGCGGATTTGGTAGGCGCGACCTTGAGCGCGGGGTCTAAAGCGTTTGAGGACTGGGCCTTGGTCTGCGTAAGCTTGAGACACTACTAGCTTGGATTTATCCAATCCTGCGTTGTGTTCGGCGTTGGCTACTGCCGATCGCAAAACTTTGACAATTGGTTCGCAGGCGCGGTAGGGCATGAATTCGAGTAAAATCAGCGCTTCTTGGTAGCTTTTGCCGCGAATTTGGTCGAGGACTCGGCGCACTTTGAAGGGGGATGTCCGGATGTAACGGGCGATCGCCTTAATTTCGGATGTGGTATCTATAACCATTTCGATTTGGGTAATTGGTAATTGGTAATTGGCAAAAAGGTAATTGGTAATTGGGAAAAATTTTGTCCGATTACCTATTACCTGTCACCTAATTCGGCTATCTTTTTGCCTTTTTATCACCACTTTTCGCGTGACCTCTAAAGGTACGAGTGGGGGAAAATTCTCCGAGTTTGTGACCTACCATTTGGTCTGTGAGGTAGACGGGTACGTGCTGTCTGCCGTTGTGAACGGCGATCGTGTGACCTACCATTTGGGGCAGGATTGTGGAAGATCGCGACCAAGTTTTAATTACTTGTTTTTGGCCGGCGGCGTTGAGTTTTTCGATTTTTGTCATCAGATGATCTGCGACAAAGGGGCCTTTTTTAAGCGATCGAGACATGGTTTTGGTAATTAGTAATTAGTAGTTGGAATTGAATTGGGAAGAAAATCGAAGGAATACAAGAGTGCGGAAAACTTTTTTGGTTCTTCTTTCTTCCTTCTTCCTTCTTCCTTCTTCCTTCTTCCTTCTTCCTTAACTTTGTCTACCGCCCTTGCCACGTTTGGAAGATTTGCGGCGGCGCCGGACGATTAAAGAGTCGCTGCGCTTGTTTTTGCGTCGAGTTTTTGCACCCAATGCTGGTTTGCCCCAAGGAGTCATAGGCCCCGGACGCCCGATGGGCGCTCTGCCTTCGCCACCGCCGTGCGGGTGGTCTACCGGGTTCATGACACTACCGCGAACGGTGGGTCTGCGACCTTTCCAGCGGGTGCGACCTGCTTTGCCGAGGCTGATGTTTCTGGCGTCTGTGTTGCCGACTTGACCGATAGTGGCATAGCAGTCGGCGCGGACTTTGCGCTGTTCGCCGGATGGCAGTTTGAGGGTAACGTAGCTACCTTCTTTTGCCATTAGCTGAGCGCTGGAGCCTGCGGAGCGAACGATTTGTCCGCCTTTTCCGGGTACTAGCTCGACGTTGTGGATGCTGGTACCGAGGGGAATGTTCTTCAGGGGCAGGGCGTTGCCGATTTCGATCGGCGCGTCGGGGCCTGAGACAATTACTGTACCGACGTTTAAGTTTAGCGGGTGCAGGATGTACCGTTTTTCGCCGTCTTTGTAGAACAGGAGGGCGATGCGGGCGTTGCGATTGGGGTCATATTCGATCGCCTTGACGGTAGCGGGAATGCTATGTTTGTCGCGGCGGAAGTCGATGTCTCTATAAAGCCGTTTGTGACCGCCTCCCCGGTGGCGACAGGTAATGACGCCTCGGTTGTTACGGCCTTGTTTGGTGTGCTTGTTGCTGGTTAGAGACTTTTCTGGTTCTGATCTGGTAATTTCAGCAAAGTCCGAGACGGTCTGTTCCCGGGTGCTGGAGGTATAAGGTCGGTAAGAACGGATGCCCATAATCGCTTTTAGATTTTAGATTTTAGACTGGGGATTTTGGACTTTGCAGTTTTGGATTTTAGATTTGGGATTATCAGTTAAGTTGGCAGTTTCCTGGATTGGGAATTTACACCAGCTAACCGGAATCTAAAATCTAAAATCTAAAATCTAAAATCCAAGATTGGCTAAACTTCTGGGAATAGGAGTTTGCGGATGGAGTCTCCGTCTAGGAGAGTAACGGTTGCTCGCTTGTAACAAGGTTTAAAACCGACGAATTTACCAACTCGACGCTTTTTGCGCGGCGGGTTTTGGGTGTTAACTGCGGTGACTTTAACCTTAAAGAGTTCTTCGATTGCAGCTTTGATTTGAGGCTTGGTCGCTTTGGGGGCTACGTCGAATGTGAATTGATTTAATTCCATCATTCGGGTAGCTTTCTCGGTGAGAATCGGACGCTGGATCAAATCTGCGTAGTCGCGGGGGTCGATTTTACTCACCGTAAATCTCCTGAATTTTAGCTATGGCTGTAGATGTGACGATAATTTTGTCAGCCGCCAGAACGTCGTAAACATTCAGGGAAGTTGCCAAGATGACGTTTACTAATTCGATGTTGCGTCCTGATAAGTAGACGTTTGGTTGCGGTTCTGGCAAGATTAACAGAACTTTTGTATCGGGTTCGATGCCCCAGCGGGCGATCGCACTCAGCAATTCTTTGCTTTTCGGTCTCGGAAATTGCTCTGCAAATTCTTCAACCACAATGATGTCTTCGGTGCGACTTTGGAATGCTGTCCGCAAAGCGAGACGGCGTTCCTTTTTGTTCATTTTGACTTCAAAGTCTCTCGGTTTTGGCCCGAAGATGACACCGCCGCCCCGCCACAGCGGAGAACGAATCGAACCTGCTCTGGCTCGGCCAGTGCCTTTTTGACGCCAGGGTTTGCGGCCACCGCCTCTGACTTCCGATCGAGTTTTGGTGCAAGCATTTCCTTGACGGGCGTTATTCAGTTGTCGCGTCAATGCTCTGTGAACGATGTGAGACGCATTTTCTTCTTTGGCTACGCGCAGTTCTAAAGTTGTTTCCCCAACTTCTTCGCCTTGCCAATTTCGCACTACACAGTTAACCATATCTTTTGTCCTTTGTCTGTTGTTAGTTGTCTGTTGTTAGTTGTCTGTTGTCTGTTGTCTGTCGTCTGTTGTCTGTTCTCAGGTCTTAGTTTTCAGCTCTTAGTTTTCAGCTTTTAGTTCTTAGTTATTGCTTGCTACTAACGGCCAACCACTATCTACTGACTGCTGACTACTGACTACTGACTACTGACTAACGTCCTACTTTTTTCTCAGGCACAACATTGACTAAGGCGCCAGCTTTGCCGGGAACTGCTCCCTTAATTAGCAGCAAATTTTGCTCTGTATCCACCCGGACAATTGTTAGTTTGCGGACGGTGACTTGAACGTTGCCCATACGTCCCGCCATTTTTTTACCGGGATAAACGCGACCGGGAGTAGTTCCAGGCCCGATCGATCCAGGCTCGCGGTGGTTCTTTGAACCGTGAGACATCGGGCCTCGTTTAAAGTTGTGGCGCTTTTGAAAACCTGCAAAACCTTTACCGATGCTTGTACCGATGACATCTACTATTTGTCCCGGTGTAAAAGTATCTGCTTTTAGTTGTTGACCTAATTCAAATGAACTGGTGTCTTCCAAGCGGTATTCCTGCAAGTGGCGCAGTGGATTCGCCCCCGACTTGGCAAGGTGTCCTAGTTCTGGCTTGTTGAGAGCCTTTGGTTTTACTTCGTTGTATCCAAGTTGAACGGCGCCGTAGCCGTCAGTTTGTTTTGTTTTGATTTGAGTTACTGTACAAGGCCCTGCTTGTATGACGGTGACGGGGATTGCTCTCCCTTCGGCGTCAAACACTTGAGTCATGCCTAGTTTAGTGCCAAGAATGCCTACAGACACGGATTTTTTTCCTTTTATTTACGCAAGAGGTTTCGGATTGCGAAGTTTACGTCAATCCGCTTGCTCTTGTGCAGAAACATTTATTTCAGTGTTCCTGCAATTAACTGTTATCAACCAACAGCTTTCCTCGGTGTTTAAAATTTGAGTTTTAAATTTGGGAGCGAGCTTGTGGAAGTCTTGCAAGGGTTGAGATTCGCGGATTTTTACCCGATCGATCTCCGAGTCTTGTCTCGGTCTTGCTTTTTTGCGCCAGGACTTGAGCGGCAAGCTACTCAGTATCCTTGTACGGCGACAATTCAAAATAGTACATGAAGTGTTTGTCGTTTGTCAAGGCCGCCATGAGAATTTTTCGCCTCAACTTTAGGATTTATAATATTTCCAGCTCGCAAGCAGCGATCGACCAAACTTAACGCAGCACGCAATACAAATTTATGGGACTAATTACGACGGGTTCGGATATGATTCGGGATTTGGAAAAGTCGGGGTCGCTTGCCCTGTATGTTCCTTTAGAGGGAGGATTTGAGGGGCGCTACCTGCGGCGGCTGAGGGCTGCAGGCTACGGTGCATATACAATTACGGCACGGGGTTTGGGCGATTTGGCGATGTATTTAACGGGGGTTCACGGGGTACGACCGCCGCATTTGGGCAAGAAAACTACTGGTAACGAAGGGGCTGTGGGTTATACGTACTACGTGCCGCCGATGTTGAAAACTCAATTAGACAATTTGCCACCCGCATCAAAAGGACTGGTGCTGTGGATTATTGAAGGGCAGATTTTGTCGAGTCAGGAGATTGAGTATTTGACTGTTTTGCCGACGTTAGAACCGCGAGTTAAAATAGCAGTGGAGATGGGGGGCGATCGAGCTTTTAGCTGGAAGCCACTTAAAGATGCTTTAGTTGCAGCTTAAATTCCGGTATTTGCGATCGCAAATTAACTAAAAAAACGCAGCGAGCAACTAAAGCTCAACAGCTTCTGCTCGCTGGTTTTGATCTTTTTGGGAAAAACTTAATTAACAGGAAAAATCTTATGCTTCAGAATCGCGATTATACCATCATAATTGACAAAAGCGGCAGTATGTACACAAAAGACCAGATGGGCGGTAAAAGTCGGTGGGCGCTCATGCAAGAATCGACGATCGCGCTGGCGAATAAATGCGAAGAACTTGATCCTGATGGCATAACAGCTTATGTGTTTTCCGGTCGCTTCAAGCGCTATGACAACGTAACAGCCGCTAAAGTCGTGCAAATATTCCAAGAAAACGAACCTTCCGGGACTACGAATTTAGCGGCTGTTCTAGAAGACGCTCTGAACAGTTATTTTCAGCGCAAAGCATCCGGTAAGACCAAGCAAAATGGGGAAACAATATTAGTGGTGACGGATGGGGAACCGGACGATCGCAAAGAAGTGATGAAAACGATTATAGAGGCTTCTCGGAAGCTCGATCGAGATGAAGAGTTGGCGATTTCTTTCATTCAAGTAGGGAATGCGCCGGAAGCTACTAAGTTTCTCAAAATATTGGATGACGAACTGCAAAGCGCCGGGGCTAAATTCGATATCGTTGATACTGTCACGATGGATGATATTGAAGGAATGACTCTGACAGAGGTATTGCTGAATGCAATAACTGATTGAAGAGGCGGGCGAAGTTTCCGTGATTATATGGGGGCCTGTTAGCCCAGCAGGATTTTTTAGGGGGTTTAAGTTATGGAATCGATCGATCGCCTGTTAGGTGAACTTAAGGCAGAGTATCAAGCATCTCAAAAAAATGCTGAGTTGAAAAGTCAGGCGTCGGTGCAAGCACAAACGCCGTCAAATCCAACATTTAAAACATCAGATATAAATTTGTCTGCCAGTCCTTTGGACAAGGATTTAGCTCAAATTAAGGCTGAGTACGAAGCACAAAATAAAGCTCAGGAAGTGGCTTTACAGGAACCGCTTAAGGCTGAGTACGAAGCACAAAATAAAGCTCAGGAAGTGGCTTTACAGGAACCGCAGCCAGCCGAAAAAGTCGCGGGGCCGCAGTTGGAGGTACAAACGCACAGACAGAAAGTTAGGCAAGCTCAGGTTTGGCTGAAAAAGTTGGATAAGAATTCCGATGAGGGGTATTGGTTTGATCAGTTTGCTTTTAGGTATTCTTCGAGGATAGATGCCGCGATCGACTATTTGCAAGCGGTGAATGAGTTTGATTGATTGAACTACAGGGCATTCACAATTCTTACCAAAAAAATTGGTTTAAAGCCTCTCCCATAAGCGGGAGAAATTAAAAGAAGACTATTCATTACCAGAAAGAATTGGTTTAAAGCCTCTCCCTGATCGGGAGAAATTAAAAGAAAACTATTCATTACTCCAATCCTCTTCCTTCTAGGTAGAGGTCGCACTCATCTGTCAACTGTCAACTGTCAACTGAATGAATCCAATCCTCTTCCTTCCAGGTAGAGGTCGCTATCCCAGGTCAACTGTCAACTGTCAACTGTCAACTGTCAACTGAAGACCGTTTTTTGGTTAGTTAATTGCCATCTCTATTTTTTGTAAAAACACGCCAGTGCTGTGTCTTTACAAAGCGTAAAATAAATATCATTTGTATCACGCGTGATTGAGGATACGGCAGTGCCGTATCCCTACAAATTGCCAGCCAATAAATATCATTTATAGGAACACAGCACAGTTATTTCCTGTGGCTGCCACAACCACGGGGAGGATTGCTCCTATACTAATTTTTTAGACAGAGATGTAGGATGCAATAAAAACAAAGCCGCCTTTTTTGCTGTATCTTCAGATAGCTGAATTTGTTTTAACTCAACAATACCTTCACTGATAAAAGTATCTCTCAAAGCAGCTTTTTCTCCACTGTTAAAAGTCGTTTCGTAAAACACCTCTCTAATTCCAGCGGCAATGACTAATTTCAAACAATAGATGCAGGGTTCTAAAGTGACGTAAATACTAGCCCCAGCAGTAGATATACCGTGTTTAGCAGCTTTGGCGATCGCATTTGCTTCCGCGTGAACCGCCCTTGATGGCAAAGTTTTGCTGGCGTCGCAACTACTCAAACCAGGATAGCAGAAGCCTTGAGTAGTACAGTGTGCCGAACCTGACGGCGAACCGTTGTAACCCGTTGCTAAAACTTGCCTGTTTTTAGTTATCACCGCGCCTACAGGAAAAGCCAGACAAGTCGATCGAGTAGCGGCCAATTTTGCTAACATTAAGAAGTATTCGTCCCAAGTCGGTCTTTCTTCTTCTAAATTCATCTTCTATCCTGAATGTATTGGTTGCTGGTTTTCAGACACTCGGCCGCCTTTTGTAATTCTATTCCCAAATAACCAATATGCTCGGCTTGGATGGCCGGGGAAGCCGCACAAATTTCTCGCACTAACTTGAGAGGGTTTTTTCCAGAATAACAGGTGACAACTTCGCCGCTGCCCGGAGTGGTTTGCGTGACAACGATTTGATTGTCGGCTACTTCAACTAAAAAATTGCCCGCTGCATCGAAAAAGTCTCGATCTTGGCAGATTTTAGCATATTGGGTTTGAATTAGTCGATCGGCATTTTCAAAGGTATCGTCATACAAGTGAGCCGATTGACTCAGCGTTACCAACGGGCCCATCGTCAGATTATAATCGGAACTCCTCGCAATTTCATCGCGAATATGCTGCTGCAAAGCCCGCAAACCCATTGCATTTGCCGGCCAAGCTGCAAACATATCGTTACTGCGGAGAGTTGCAGTTAGCGATATTTCACCGTCTACAACTCGCACCCAAATGTGATTTAAACAAGGACTGCCGCTGTGTTGGTGGTCGGAGGAACCGTCAGGTCTTCTGTTGATATTTCCCCCAGCATCCCACAAACTAATTACAGCACTTGCCGCGTCAATTTCCTTAATTAGTTTGGCAATCACTTCTTCAATTTGATCTCGTCCAAACCACGACCTCATCCGCTGTGCGTAGGTATATTTAATGCCTTCGTTATAGGGGGCATCTTCCAGCATTTGCGGTTTGTACTGTTCGAGGAAATCACGGTCTATTGGTAAGTAATTCGGTTCGGGAAAATAGAACTCCGCAGGTTCATCTGTAATCACTGCCATTAAGTCGATTAATTCTTGCCACTGTCCGTCGTAACCAGTCGGCCGTAAGGTGCCGGTGGTCTTAATTCGGTGGATGATTTTTACCCAAGTTTCGGCAATAGTTTTGCCTTCAATTCTGTGTCCGTATTTCTGGCCGGGGAGTACAGTCGGGACGATTTCGACTAACGGAAAAGTTACGGTTTTTCCCCAAGGTTCAACAGATTCTTTTTGGGCAAAAGACTTGACAATAGTCACTGTTTCTGCTATGTTTGTAGCTTCTTTCCATTCGATGGAATGACGCAATAGTTCTAAGGCTTCTGCTGCTATTTCAATATCAATGTAGCCAAATATTGAAGATTTAATTAGCCAGCAATCTCTACCAGTATCGCTTTTGCCTGCTTCAAAGCCGTTGCGAAAAAAGTCGAGCAAGCACGCTGCTGCACCGGAATTGCGGTCTTCTTTAGTAGCGTTGAGAATTACTAAAAAGCGGACGTGGGGATTGCACAGCAAGTTTCTAATTAAGAAATTTATACCGCGAGTAGGAGAGTACAGTTGTCCGATGACAGCAAATTCGTTGGGTTGTAATTTTTTGCCTATCGCACTTTTTACTGTCCAGCCGCTGACAATGGCTGTTTGCCCCGTGCCGCAAATTAACTGATTGGGTTTGTATAGGGGTTTGTACTCAAATTTATTGACGAGATTTGTGGCTGTCATGGTTGATCGTTTTTTAAACAGCTTACTACTATATCAATAGTTTGGAGGGTTTGAAGAGGCGATTAATCATGTTTCTGCTGCGGCTGCAACGATTTGTTATGCTGCGTCAACGCAGATCGTGGCCTGAATGTCTTTTACAGCGATATCCTTCACCGGAATTGAAATCACAAATTCTGTACCTTGACCTAAAGTTGAGTTGACTTCTAGAGTTCCAGAGTGTTTCTGGACTACGATTTGACGGGCGATCGCCAATCCTAGGCCTGTTCCTTGCCCCACGCCTTTGGTGGTAAACAGATGCTCAAAGATTTTTGGCTTCACCGCATCCGTAATGCCAATCCCATTATCCTGAATTCGGATCACTGCCTGAGATTCCGACAATTGCGTCTTGACAGTAATCTGGTTGGGGTTAGCTTTGATCTGAGCAAAACTGCGTCCTTGATTTGATTCCTCAAGGCAGGGCGAACGCATCTAAAATTTAGATTAGTATAATATGGTATATTGGAGAATAATTATTGAGTGCCTACAAAACATTTAAGCAGAGTTATTTTTTATGAAACTCAAGCCTAAAATCACCATTGCCGACCATTTTGCCGACTGAGAAGATCCGAGGGTTGAGCGGACGAAACGCCATCAATTAATTGATATTATTACTATCTCAATTTGTGCCGTGATTTGTGGTGCTGACACATGGGTGGATATCGAGAGTTACGGCCGCTCTAAATACGAATGGTTAAAGAAGATTTTAGAATTACCGAATGGCATACTATCACATGACACAATTGCGCGAGTATTTTCTCGTCTCAAACCGGAGCAATTTCAGAAATGTTTTTTGAATTGGATTCAATCTATTAGTTGCTTTAATCCAGGAGAGATAATCGCAATTGATGGGAAAAGTCTTCGCCATTATTACGATCGGGGAGGAGCCAAAAAAGCGATTCATATGGTCAGTGCTTGGGCCACCAGTCAAAGATTAGTTTTAGGACAAGTTAAAGTCGATAAAAAATCCACTTAAATCACAACAATTCCGGCTTTACTAAAAGTGTTAGAATTGAACGAAAGCATTGTCACGATTGATGCGATGGGCTGTCAGAGGTCAATTGTGAAGTCAATTGTCGAACAGGGAGGAGACTACGTGATCACGTTAAAAAATAACCAGCCATCTCTGTATGCAAGAGTAGAAGAGTTGTTTAAACAAGCAATGAGAAACAAATATTATGGCTTTACACATACAGCTTATTCGACCAAGAAAGAGAGTAATCATGGTCGCTTAGAAATCCGACATCACTTAATGTTAAGTAATATAAAAGAGTTAGTTTACCCCGAGAATAAATGGGAGACTCTTCAGAGTATAGGGATGATAGAATCCGTGCGAATAGTGAAGGAAAAAACAACCATTGAAACTCGCTATTACATTAGTAGTTTACCAAACAATGCTCAAAAATTTGGTGAATCCGTCCGCAGTCATTGGGGGGTCAAAAATTCTTTGCATTGGGTATTAGATGTAGGTTTTCGTGAAGATGTCGGATCAGAAAAGACAATGCTCCGCCAAATTTTGCCATTCTTAGACACATCTCCCTCAATTTTTTGAATCAAGAAAAAACTTCAAAAACTGGAGCCAAAAATCAGCGACTTCGAGCCGGGTGGGATGATGACTATTTGACTAAAATTCTCGCTTTTTCAGTTAACTAAATTCTTGTAAACAACTCATTACTAACTATTATACAACTTTCAAACAGTGGTTGTAAGCTTTTTATTGTCTCAAAAATGGCAGCAAGTAAAAATCATCATTAATCAGTTCCTCTTTTCTCTTAAAAGTCATTACAAAGTGTGTCTATAGCTTCTAACAATGGTGAATTTATCTTAAAATATACTCACCACCGATGAACAGTGTTCAATAAGATGCGTTCCCCCTGGGTTTACCTGGAAACACGTTGCAGACCAACTCCTAGAGGTACTTTTACCAACAATTCGCTCGCAAAATTAAACAGGGTGCGATCGAATTGTTGGCAACTTCCGATAATTAGCGCTTGTAACGCGCTGTTCGGAATTCATATAAGATACAATAAGAACAACAAGTTTAAGCTTCAGACCTTATTTGACAGTCAAGCTATGCAATCTACAACTCAGTCCGAGACAGAACTGGCGATGGACGCTCCCAAACACGGATTGCCCGTTACCATCATTACAGGATTTCTCGGCAGTGGCAAAACAACCCTGCTCAACCACATCCTGACCAACCAGCAAGGTTTGAAAACAGCAGTTTTAGTCAATGAATTTGGCGAAATCGGCATCGACAACGAACTGATTGTCACCACCGACGACAACATGGTTGAGCTGAACAACGGCTGCATCTGCTGCACAATTAACGAAGATTTGGTTAATGCAGTTTACAAAGTTCTGGAACGTCAAGAAAATCTCGATTATCTAGTCGTCGAAACAACCGGACTCGCCGACCCGCTGCCAGTAGCAATGACTTTTTTAGGCACAGAACTGCGCGACCTGACTCGTCTCGATTCGATAGTGACAGTAGTAGACGCAGCGAACTACAGCTTAGATTTGTTCAACTCTCAAGCAGCTTACAGTCAAATAGCTTACGGTGATATAATTATCCTCAACAAAACAGATTTGGTTGAAGAAGCAGATTTAGATTTGTTGGAAGTTAAGATTCGCGATGTCAAAGAAGGAGCTCGAATTTTGCGAACAGTAAAATCGCAAGTTCCCCTACCGCTCATCCTCAGTATAGGATTGTTTGAGTCGGACAAATATTTCCAATCTGAGGAAACTCCTAGCAGTCACGAACATCACGACCACGAACATCACGACCACCACGAACATCACGACCACGAACATCACGACCATCACAACCATCACGGTCACGACCACTCCGACCATCACAACCATCACGGTCACGACCACTCCGACCATTTAGAAAATGACGGATTTACCTCAATTTCTTTCCAAAGCGACAAGCCATTTTCTCTGAGAAAATTTCAATATTTCTTAGACAAACAACTGCCAACAAATGTGTTTCGTGCGAAAGGGATTATGTGGTTTGAAGAAAGTCCCAAACGGCATATTTTTCACTTGAGCGGGAAGCGATTTTCGATGGATGATGACGAGTGGAAAGGCGATCGCAAAAACCAGCTTGTTCTCATTGGTCAGGGTTTGGATACCGAGACTTTGCGATCGCAAATCGAAAACTGTCTCTGTATGCCTGCACCCAATCGCGGCAAAGGTTTTGGGAAAAACTAAAGCTTGAATATTCGGAAATTGTACAGAAACCTGGTTTTTGGCTAAATATTGCATTCAGCCATTTAATACTGGGAAAAACCCGGTTTCTTTGAGATACAGGGATTGTGCCGAAACCAGATTTTTGCACAATCCCTGTATATTTGCATTTAATACTGGTGAAAAACTCGGTTTCTTTAGTAGACATCTTGCAAAAATACCTAGGACGGGCGAGACGCCCATCCCACAAAAAAAAAATTGTGGGATGGGCGTCCCGCCCGTCTAAAAAATTGATTGAAAAGACTGAGGCAAGAGGTCTAATATTGATGTGTAATACCAAATCCAAGTTAACTACCATTTTTATGATTCGGCGGTTTCAACCGCTTATATATACAATTTTTTTTAAGCCTGAGTAGTTACGCAATAATAACAAGCGATTGGATGAATTCATAAATCCTGAAATCGTTTCCCAGAGGCGATTTCATGTGTTAGGATTTGAGCGCCACAAGTACAAAACAGGATGTGAGATTAGGTCAAAACTCTTAAAATCACGGAATGTAATGGGGAAGAATTTAAATGAAAGTAGTTGGTATTCATGGAATCGCCCAAGACTTTTTAGGCAGTCCACAGCTTGAAAATGCTTGGTTGCCTGCACTACAAGGAAGCCTAGAATTGATCGAACAGCCCCGCTTGACACGATCGGAATTTGGGATGGTTTTTTATGGCGACTTATTTCGCCCATCGGGAATGCGTTCTGCAGGAGTCCCCAAGTTGACAGCGCGAGATGTTGAAACGGAATGGGAGCAAGCCTTACTCGTTGAGTGGTGGCGTGCAGCGGCAGAGTTATCGATCGCGAATCGTAGCGCAGGCGACCCATTAGGCGAAGATCCCAGCATTCAAGAACCGGAGTTTCAAGGTCGGGGACGAACTCCCGAGATTGTGCAGCGTGCATTAAGGCAGTTGTCTAAGTCACGCTTCTTCCGAAATTTGGGCCCGGAAAAAACATTAATTTTTGCCTTGAAGCAAGTTGGTTTATTTCTCCACGATTCGGATACAAAAAAAGCAGTGTTGGAACGGGTAGAAGCCAAAGTTTCGCCAACAGAGACAAAAGTAGTGATCGCCCATTCCTTGGGTTCCGTCGTTGCCTATGAAGCTTTGTGCGCTCATCCAGAATGGAATGTACAGACGCTGGTAACGCTGGGTTCTCCTTTGGGAATCCCTAATTTGATTTTCGATAAACTGACACCTCCCCCGGAGAATCGTAAAGGTGCGTGGCCGAATATCAAGCAATGGTTTAACATTGCTGATAGCGGTGATATTGTGGCACTTCAGAAATCCTTAGCCCCATACTTTGGAGATGGAGACGATCGCAAAATTGTCGATCGGCTTGTTTATAATGGATGGCAGTCTCATTCGGTGGAAAGGTATTTAACAGCAAAGGAAACGGGTGCTGCTGTTGCCACAGGCTTGATAGTTTAACGTGCTGTTCAAAATAATTTCGGCTGACAATGGATAAATCTAAACGGTTTTTGATTGCGATCGGCTCTTCATCGTGTCCTAAAATGAGACTAGCAGACTTAGCGAGAGTCGAGAGTGATGTCGATCGAGTCGTGGATTTGTTTACACGACCACAGCAGGGGTACACCAGAGTTTTATCCGATCAGATTTCGATCGACGCAGAGGCTGAAGACATCAAAAATGCGCTGTCCAAATGGTTTTGCAGTTCGGAAAGAAGTCAGGACGATATCGTTATCCTGTATTATGCCGGACACGCAGCCGACGATGGCAATCGAGGTTCCCACTATCTCTACACATTCAATTCTCGACCCGAGCACTTAAGTGCCAAAGCGATTGAAACTCAACAACTCGTTAAATGCCTATTTGAGGGAAAGAATAACTATCCTGAAAATGTCTTACTGATTCTGGACGTTTGTTATGCAGGCTCAGGTGCGAGTGGGATTATTCAGAGCTTGACTTCTGGATCGAGTACCCGCAAGCCATCGGGATTTTACGTTTTCTGTTCGACAAATTCAGAGACAGAAGCGGGTGATGGGGATTTTGTCGATGCTTTAGTAAGCGTGCTGAATAATTATGATTGGGAGGATGATGACGAATTTTTAGAGCTTTCTAAACTGAGGGATAAGATTAACGAATATTTCCAGTCCAAGAATTCCGCTCAAAAAGCGACGTTGAGCAATATCGATAGCGCAAATCCCCAAACTTTCATCAAAAACCCGAAAGCGCGATCGCCGAGCTCAACTGCTTTAGCACAGTCCAGTTCCGCAAATTTAGGTCGGGAAAAAGCCTCAAAACCTCGCCGCAAAGGTTTGTTCGTTTCTCGCAATTCGACCAAACGGTTTCTGGATGATTTTGCTAAGGCGATTGAGCAACCCAACTCCGCACCGTTGATGTTTTATGCACATGGAATTGGGGGAATTGGCAAATCTACCTTACTAGATGAGTTAAAAAGTTTGCACGACGGAAATGTGAAATTTCTGGAGGCTGATTTTAACAACAGCCGATTGAGTAAACCCATCGAACTGATGAAACACTTACACCAGCAATTGTTAATTCATCAGCCAGAGGCAGATTTCTTCACAGTTCGGTATCAACAGTACCAAGAAACGCTGCGACGACTGGAAACTGAGGCTGCGGAAGAAACTCAAATAGTGAGCGCTGAGCAGAGTAGTTTGGTTCGGGAATATATGGGAGTGCCGCGAAGTTCGATCGTCACCGAGGATGAATCCACGTTTCATCCGCTTTCAACAAGAGAGCGCTTCGAGAAACTTTTGAGGCAACATCCAGCTACGCAAGGATCAACACAGGAACAGGTGAGCTTGCGAGATATCATGCTCGATCCACAGCCAAAGCTCACCCAGGCTTTTGCAGAAACCTTGATTCAGTTGTCGCAAGAGATGCCGATCGTATTATGGCTGGATACCTATGAAAAAGCACAGAAAGATTTTAATGAATTTTTGGGTAGTGAATTACTCAAAGATACGCCATTGCAAGGTTTTCCAGTCCGAATTGTGATGGCAGGACGCTACAAGCTGAGTCATGGACGTTATCAGGGGAAGTTTAAAGATAGAGGAGTTCCGCTAATCCAAGAATATTCTCTCGCTAAATTTACCAAACAAGAAACTCAACAATATCTTGAAAATATTGGAGTGACCAATAAAGATCAGGTGAGGCAGATTTGGAGTGCAACTCAAGGATATCCTTACTACTTAAATTTAGTGAAAAAGCAAAAGGAAGATGATGGAAAAATCACCTTGTCTGGCGGACAATCTGGCATGGTGAACTTACTTCTAGATGGGTTGAATGAAACTGAAGAACGAGTGGTTAAATTGGCAGCTCACTGTCGTTGGTTCGATCGACCGTTAATTCGTAATTTGCTACAAAACTTTGAAATATCGGACATTCTAAACAATCACGAAACTGGTAATAGAATCGATAATAAAATCGATTGGTTTAAGTGGCTAACAGAGCGTGATTTTACAATTTCCGACCACCGATATCGGATTGATGATGTTGCCAGAAACGTGATTCGGGAAACACAGCATCAAGAAGACAAACAAGAATTTTGTCGAATCCACAATTGGATAGCCGATTATTTTGAGCAGCTCGCCGATCAAGAAGTATCCCCCGATCGCTCTTCCCTCGAAAAATATGAAAATTCGGAATGGAAGAAGCTGATGATAGAAGTCATTTATCACAGACTATTTGCCAATAGAACTAAAGGGAAATATCAACTGTTAACTTGTTTTTTTGAAGGAGCTTATTATAAGAAACCATTAATTGCAACAAGTGCATTTTTTGCAATTGCCTCAGAAGCAGAACTCAAACAAAATAAACTATTGCCGGGAGATATTAAGAAGTTTCTAGATAGCATAAAGAAAACTATCGTATTTGGGTGGTGCGTCATCGGTATGCCTGAAAAAAACTATAGCATTAGCATTAAGATCCAGGGAGAAGAAGTTTCGAGTCAAGTTAAGTCCCAAATTGAGTCGGGACTAAATGTTTGCTTCCGTGAAATTGATCGTTTAACAGGTTTAGCAAAGTCTGTGGCTCTGATAAGTCAGAGTCTGCGGAGTTATGGCGACGACAGGGGAGCTTTAAGTATTTTGAAAGCTTATGCAGAAATTGAGACACTTAAAATTTTTGATAATACTCATTTGATAGGTGAAATCTTATGTGATTTTGCTGTCGCCTTTGCTTCAAAAAAATTACCCGATCAAGCATTAATTAGTATTAACAGATCTATTGAAATTGAATCACAAAAATCTAATTATCATGTTGTAAAAAGTAATATATTAGATAATTTAGCACGCTATGAAGAAGCTCTGGTTAGTATCAACAAAGCTATTGAAATCGATTCAGAAAATCCTAATTATTACGCTTTCAGTAACAACATATTGCATAAGTTAGGACGCTATAAAGAAGCCCTAGCTAGTATCAACAAAGCTATTGAAATAGATCCAAAAAATTCTAATTATCACTCGATTAACAGTATCTCATTGAGATTGTTGAAACGCTATAACGACGCATTTATTAGTTGTGAAGAAGCTATTAAAATAAATTGTAAAAACTATGAACTTTATAATGAAAAAGGTTTAATTTTAAGCCTAACCGGGGATTATAGCTCCGCGATAGATAGTTGCGATCGCGCAATTCAGTTAGGAGGAAATCAATCTATATTACTCGTTAATAAAGGAATCGTTCTTTCCCGTGCAGGCGAATACTCACAAGCTATGAACTTGTTTGATGGAGTGATTCGCGAAGATCCAGAAAATGAGGAAGGTTACTACGGAAAAGCCTGTTGCTATGCCCGACAAGGTGACACCGAGCGAGCTATTGCTGCGCTTCAACAAGCAATCCAGATCGCTCCGCGCCGTTGTTGTCGGGAAGCTCGATGGAACCCCGACTTTGACTGCTTGCGGAATGACGAGCAGTTTATTTCCTTAGTGGGAGAGAGTCAGAGTCGCGATCGATCTTCAATTGATGTCGATCGCACTTGAGTTCCCAACCGCTCTGGTTTCTTCAGTAGCTCCGCACCCAGCAAGTAGTATTTGATCTACATACAGCACTTCCGGGTGTTATGAGGTACAATAATAATGGGAGCATCCCATTAAGGAAGTAAGTATTTATACTTAGTTTAGAAACAGGTAAAATGTTAAAAAATCACACCTCAAG
>NZ_JAUBRI010000066.1:0-37240 GCF_036701795.1 Microcoleus sp. N9_A1 | reverse complement strand
CGAGAGTAAAACTTTGGGTATTACCTAAAGCTGCTTTGTCCGCAGAATCTCAGCGGCTTCAGCCCTGAGAGTGTCAAATCCTGTCGTTAAACCAAGCTACCTGTCAACTTCTGGGATACTCTAAAAAAGAGTTGTTAGGCAAACCAATAGCGGGACTTTTTAAGAACAGTGAATCACCAAACCCGGAGTTAGAGTTAGCAATTTTAACAGCCGAAAACTCTGTCCGCAACGTCGAAACAGTCTACCTTTCTAAACAACGAAAAAAAATAATTGTACAGCTTTCTATTTCAATTATTCGCGACGGTCAAGGCAAGGTCAGCGGCAAGTTGTACATAGCACAAGATATTACCGATAGCAAGCGGGCTGAAAGAAATTTGCGGCGCAGTGAAAAAAAGTTTCGCCAACTGATAGAAACTGTTAATGCTGTGGCATTTATTTATCACCGCAGACAGTTCCGCTATGTCAATGCTGAGACAGAAGCTCTGACAGGATATAGTCGCGAAGAATTACTAGCATTAGATTTATACGACTTAATTCATCGAGATTTTCTAGAAATAGTTAAAAACTGGGGTAAATCCAGCCACGCCCGCTCAAATGTAGGGTCAAAATATGAATTAATAATAGTCACGAAAACCGGAAAAATGCGCTGGATTGAAGCAACTGTAGATATTATAAAATTTGAAAAAAAAGCCTCAATATTAATCACAGCATTTGACATCAGCGATCGCAAATTAGCAGAGTTAGAACTAGAAACATCTCTTTCATTGCTTCAAGCAACCATTGAATCTACTGCTGACGGTATTCTGGCGGTTGACAGTGGAGGAAAAGTTATCACTTTTAACCGCAAGTTAACCGAAATGTGGCAGTTGCCGGATTTCCTGGTTGATTCGAGAGATAACAACCAAATTTTGGGGTTTGAAATCAACCAGTTAAAATACCCGGAAATATTTCTCAACCGTGCTAAAGAATTGTCCGATTGCCCCGCAGAAGAAAGTTACGATCTCATCGAGTTGACAGATGGCAGAATCTTCGAGCGCTACTCGTTGCCCCAGCGCACGGGAGGCAAAATTATTGGTAGAGTATTCAGTTTTCGGGATGTAACGGAACGGGTGCAATCAGAAGAAAAACTACGCAAAAGCGAAGAACGATTTCACCTGCTGACGCGGGCGACAAATGATGCTGTATGGGATTTTGATTTGTTAAAAAATGAGTATTGGTTGAGCGAAGAGTTTGAAAAAGTTTTTGGATACAAACTCAACGAAACTCAGACGATAGAATTAGAATCTTGGTGGCTAAATATTCATCCCGAAGAACGGGAAAGAGTGATGTTAAGCTTCAACCAAACAATGAACTCAGACGCTCAATGTTGGTCGGAAGAATACAGCTTTCACCGTGCAGACGGGGGATATGTTTTTGTGCTCGATCGCGGTTACATCATCCGCAATGAAAGTGGCAAAGCAGTAAGGGCGATCGGTACGATGATGGACATCACTCAGCGCAAGCAAGCTGAAGAAATTATTCGCTATCAAGCTGTTTATGACCAACTCACTGGTTTACCGAACCGGATACTTTTTAACGAGCGGCTGCTGGCTTCCTTAAAACAAGCTAAACAAACCCAAAAAATGCTAGCTGTGATGTTTTTAGACTTGGACAGGTTCAAAAAGATTAATGATACACTAGGCCACGCTGCGGGCGATCGCCTTTTAGAAAGTTTTGCCGGACGCATCAGCGACACTTTGCGATCGACTGACACGGTTGCCCGCTGGGGAGGCGACGAATTTACCATACTGCTTCCCGATATCAATTGCTTAGAAGATGCAGTTAAAACAGCTCAAAGAATTATTGACAATTTAAAGCCAGCATTTAAACTAGAAGGACAACCGTTTCATGTTAGCAGCAGCATCGGCATTGCCCTTTATCCAGATGATGGTGAAGATGCCGAAACTTTAGTCAAAAATGCTGATGCTGCCTTGTACCGCGCTAAAGACATGGGAAGAAATAACTATCAGTTATATACTTCAACAATGAACCCGCAAGGCAGCCAGTTGCTGAATCTAGAAAACAGGCTGCACGAGGCTCTAGAACAGGGAGAATTTGAGGTTTTCTACCAGCCAAAAGTCAACATCACTACTTGGAAAATTCAGGGCATGGAAGCCCTGCTGCGCTGGCAACATCCACAATTAGGTTTAGTTACTCCCGCTACATTTATTCCGATCGCCGAAGATAACGGGCTCATTGTAGCTATTGGGGAATGGGTGCTGCAAACAGCCTGTACTCAAAATAAAGCTTGGCAGGATGCTTTGCAGCCAGATTTGCGGGTAGCAGTCAACGTTTCGGCTCGGCAGTTCCAGCAATTTAATTTATTAGAAATGGTAGCGAAATGCTTGGAAAAAAGCGGTTTAGCACCCAAGTATTTAGAGTTAGAAATTACCGAGACTACAGCCATGCAAGATGTGGACTATACCACAAAAGTTCTCAGGGAGTTGCAGAATATGGGAGTGCAAATTGCGCTGGATGATTTCGGCACGGGTTATTGTTCTCTAAATTATCTCAAAAAGTTTCCCTTGAATATCTTAAAAATAGATAAATCCTTTGTTAGCGGATTGACGAATGATCCCTGCGAACGGGCGATCGCCAAGGCTGTAGCGACGCTGGGGCGAGATTTGAACTTGAGCGTGGTGGCAGAGGGAGTAGAAACTAAAGAGCAGTTGGAGTGTTTGCGCGAACTCCACTGTCAAGAAATTCAGGGTTACTATTTTAGCAAGCCGCTCTCGGCCGGCGATGCTAGTAAACTTTTGGTAAATTCTCTGTTGCAACAAGTGAAAATTGCTTGACAGTTGACAGTTGACAGTTGACAGTTGACAGTTGACAGTTGACAGTTGACAGTTGACAGTTGTCATTATAAAAAGACGGCGGTTGAGACGGCATAAAAAAACGGCGGTTGAAACCGCCTTCAACCCGCAAAGGTGTTCGGCGAGCGAAGTCGAGTCGCTGGTTTTGTTTGTAGAGACGGGGTTTCAACCGCCTAGTCTTGTGCGATCGCGATCGCCCGCGCCACTTAAAAACTTAAAATAGTGTGCAGAATCACGGACTTGCGGCTAAAGACAGAGGAAAATATCGCTACTCCAACATAAGAGCCTGGTCTATGCAGCCAATTCGCACATTTAACGTTTCGCCCTCGTTACCGACAATTCTCGAACCCCTACGCAAACTTGCCTACAACTTGCACTGGGATTGGAACGTTGACACCAAAGACTTATTCCGCCGCCTCGATCGAGACCTGTGGGACTCCAGCAACCAAAACCCGGTACTGATGCTGGGAACCATATCTCAAGAGCGACTGCAAGAAATGGCAGAAGACGACGGCTTCATTGCCCAAATGAAACGAGCCGCCCAGCAGTTAGATGACTATCTCAACAACCGCGCCTGGTACCGCAAACAGCGCGGCACAGAACTGCAAGAATGCTACGCTTACTTTTCGATGGAATTCGGCTTAGTAAAAGCCCTACCAATCTATTCCGGCGGTTTGGGCGTGCTCGCAGGCGACCACCTCAAATCAGCTAGCGATTTGGGCTTGCCCTTAGCCGGCGTGGGCTTGCTCTACCAAGAAGGCTATTTTTCGCAGTATCTCAACGCCGACGGCTGGCAGCAAGAACGCTATCCGCTGAACGATTTCTACAATATGCCGCTCCACCTAGAACGCAATCCCGACGGTTCGGAATTGCGGATTGAGGTAGACTATCCAGGCCGCAAGGTGTACGCGCGGATTTGGCGAGTACAAGTGGGAACTGTTCCTTTGTACTTGATGGATACAAATATTGAACCTAACAGCCGCTACGACCAAGATATTTCCGACCAACTGTACGGCGGAGACAAAACTCTGCGGATGCACCAAGAAATCATGCTGGGCATCGGTGGCGTGAAAATGCTCAAGGCCTTGGGCTTGACAGTCACGGCTTATCACATGAACGAAGGCCACGCGGCTTTCATGGCTTTGGAACGGATTCGGATGCTGATGGAGGAATATCACCTGAGTTTCGTGGAAGCTGAACAGGTGGTAGTTTCGAGCAGTATGTTTACGACTCACACGCCGGTTCCTGCTGG
Source organism: Microcoleus sp. N9_A1 (assembly GCF_036701795.1). NCBI lineage: Bacteria > Bacillati > Cyanobacteriota > Cyanophyceae > Oscillatoriales > Microcoleaceae > Microcoleus > Microcoleus sp. N9_A1. The sequence continues at coordinate 33,136 of NZ_JAUBRI010000066.1, read as the reverse complement.
GTTTGACTTGTTCGAGCCGGATATGGTGATGCACTATCTGGGTCAGTATGCCAAGATGTTTGGCTTGTCGCAAGATGAGTTTCTGGCGTTGGGCCGGGAGAATGTTGGCGATTTGTCCGCACCTCTGAATATGGCAATTTTGGCAATTAAGATGTCGAGTTTTGTCAACGGGGTGGCGGCTTTGCACGGTGTGGTGTCGCGCCCGATGTTCCAAGGGTTATGGCCGGGTTTACCTCAAGAAGAAGTGCCGATTACTTCGATTACGAATGGGGTACACGCTCGCAGTTGTGTGGCGAAGTCTACTCAGGAATTGTACGATCGATACCTTGGCCCAGAGTGGGAAATGACTCGCAAGGACGATCGCCTGTGGGACAGAATTTCGTCGATTCCTGACGAGGAATTGTGGCGGAATCACGAACGCTGTCGATCGGAGTTGGTGGTATTCGCGCGGGAGTGGCTGCAAAAGACCTTGCGCGAGCGCGGTGCGGCTCAAACCGAAATCGAATACGCGCGCGAGGCTCTCAATCCGAAGGTGCTGACGATCGGGTTTGCGCGCCGTTTTGCTACTTACAAGCGGGCGACGCTGTTTTTGCGCGATGTCGATCGAATTATGCGGATCATGCGGGATCAAAACCGCCCCGTACAGTTTGTGATTGCTGGGAAGGCTCACCCGATGGATATTCCGGGTAAGGAATTGATTCGGGATATCGTTCACTTCATCCGCGAACACGACACGCTGAGTTCGATGGTGTTTCTGCCGAATTACGACATTAACGTCGCTCGGATGATGGTATCTGGCTGCGATGTGTGGCTGAATACGCCCCGCCGCCCCCGTGAGGCTTCGGGTACTTCCGGGATGAAGGCTTCGATGAATGGTTTGCCGAATCTCAGCATCCTCGACGGTTGGTGGGATGAGGCTGATTATGTTCGCACCGGTTGGCCGATCGGACATGGGGAATTTTACGAAGATACTAAGTATCAGGATGATGTCGAGGCTAATGCTTTGTATGACTTGATGGAAAAGGAAGTTGTACCGCTGTTTTACAACCGGGATGCTGACGGCATTCCCCGCGGTTGGACGGCTAAAATGAAGGATTCGATTAGCTTGAACTGTCCTTTATTCAATACTGCTCGGATGGTGAAGGATTACGCGCGGAGGGCTTATTTCCCGGTGAGCGATCGATTCTTCACGATGACGGAGGACGGGTGCGCGCCGGCTAAGGAATTGTCTCACTGGAAAAAGCACGTTCTCGCAAAGTGGTACGACATTAAGATTGAGTCTGTTGATATTTCCCAGGATAAGGAAGTTAAGGTCAATCAGTTGATCGCGGTTAAATCTCGCATCAATCTGATGGGATTAACGCCTGCAGACGTGCAAGTCGAACTTTATCAAGGTTCTGTTGATGCTAACGGCGATATCATTGGTGGCGTGCCGGTGGTAATGGAGTATTTGGGAGAAGATGCTCAGAATGCTAGCCTTTATACGGCTGACATTACTTATACTTCTAGTGGTTTGCAAGGTTTGTCGTTGCGGGTTTTGCCGAAGCACGATAATCTCAGCAGTCCTTATGAAGCTGGCGTGATTCTCTGGGCACATTAAAGGAAGTTCGGCAACGGATTCTGTAACGGATGTAACGGATGTAACGGATGTAACGGATGGAAGGAAGAGGGAATCAGGAATCAGGAAGATTTTACCTATTCTCCCCCTCTCCCCCTCTCCCTCTCGCTGTCTCCTTATCTTCCTTGGGGAATGACTATGTAGCCGGTTGTGCGATCGCCCAATACCACATTCCGCTCTATTTCCTAGTACCACCAGTGAACCCGTATATAAGCGTACAGCAAGGCATCTAGCTGGTCTTCTCAGGCTTTGAGGGTGGCAACACTGGTCGGGATTTCGGGGAGATTTGAACCACCTATGAACGCTGATTATTATGCAGGATGTTTGCGAAATTCAGAGTGGGTTCGAGGATTGCTCAATATCTACAATAGACTGGCAGAATTTCATCAATTAGAGTTGACATTCTGCCAGTTTTTCTTGTTTTTGGCGTTGCTGAATACAGGTATAAATTCAAGATTGCGGAATTTTTCTAAGCCCAGTCGGGTGAGTTTTGTAACTTCCGATAAAAGTTGATTCATACCGTGAATCAGCAAAGCCCAAAATTTATATCCATCACTATGAAAGCCGCCGAGCAAAATAGTCATGCCACAATAGTCACACTTTTTCACACTGCCATTTCATAAAATTGAAGGAAGCCTTGAGACACCTCTAGTTTAGGTTATTTACCCACACCCGCTGGCTGCTGACGGTTTCGCACTTCCAGAAAAATCAACAAAGCATTAACATCAGCCGGATTCACCCCACCAATTCTGGCCGCTTGGCCAATAGTCAGTGGCTGCACTTTAGTCAACTTTTCCCGCGATTCTTTGGAGAGAGTTGTAATTGCCATGTAATCCAAATCCGCAGGCAATTGTCGGCGTTCATGTCTGACAATTTCATCAATTTGATTTTGCTGTTTTTGCAGATAGCCAGAATATTTGATATCAATTTCCGCACCATCTTTCTCAGCCAACTTCAGACTAGAATCGCCTAAATTGTACCGTTCCAAATCGACATAATGAAAACCCGGACGGCGCAACAAATCAGCCAGAGTAATCGAACCTTTAATCGCTTGTTGAGTCTCAGCAAAAATCTGCTTGCCAAGATCCTCGTGTTCCTTCACCCGCGTCGAGTACAAGCGTTCCTTCTCTGCCACAATATTAGCTTGTTTGCGATCGAACAACTCCCAGCGCCGATCGCCAATCAAACCAATTTCCCGTCCCAGCGGAGTCAAGCGTTGGTCAGCATTGTCCGATCGCAATAATAACCGATATTCCGATCGCGAAGTCAGCATCCGGTAAGGTTCCCGCAAATCCTTCGTACACAAATCATCAATCAAAGTCCCGATATAACTTTGCTCGCGAGGAAACACAATCATTTCCTGATTTTTCGCAAACCGAGCCGCATTAATCCCCGCCACAATCCCCTGTGCAGCCGCCTCCTCATATCCCGTCGTACCGTTCACCTGACCCGCGCAAAATAGCCCTTCAATCTTCTTAGTCATCAGCGTTGGAAAGCACTGAGTCGCAGGCAAATAATCATACTCCACAGCATAAGCAGGGCGCATCATCTCGCACTTTTCCAAACCAGGAAGAGTACGCAGCATTTGCAATTGCAAAGTTTCGGGTAAACCCGTCGAAAATCCTTGAATGTAAAGTTCAGGAATATCTCTCCCTTCCGGTTCGATAAAAATCTGGTGACTTTCCTTATCCGCAAACCGCACAATCTTATCTTCAATACTCGGACAGTAGCGCGGCCCCTTCGCATCAACCCAGCCGCCGTAAACTGGAGAAAGGTGCAAATTGTCTCTAATTAACTGGTGAGTTTCTGGCGTAGTTCGAGTTAAATAACAAGGCATTTGTTCCCGTTCGATCCAAACTTCTGGATCGAAACTAAACCAGCGAACATCTGCATCTCCCGGCTGCGGTTCCAGGTTGGTGTAATCGAGAGTACGTTTGTCAACTCTTGCCGGAGTTCCTGTTTTTAACCGACCAGTTTCAAAGCCCAAACGATTGAGAGTTTCTGTCAAACCCACGGCCGCAAATTCTCCGGCGCGTCCGGCGGGCATCGACTTATTGCCCACCCAAATTGTGCCACCTAAAAAAGTACCTGTGGTGAGAATTACGGCTTTGCATTCAAAAGCGACACCGAAGTATGTTTCAACTCCGATCACTTCTTCGTTTTTGCCCAAAACTAAGTCTGTTACCATCGCTTCCCGGATGGTCAAATTCTCTTGATTTTCGACAATGTTGTTCATCACAGCGGCGTATTCCCGCTTGTCTGTTTGTGCTCGTAGCGCCCACACTGCGGGGCCTCGTGAAGAGTTGAGGATGCGTTTTTGTAGATAAGTGCGATCGGCCATTTTGCCAATTTCCCCGCCTAACGCATCCACTTCGTTAGTAAGTTGAGATTTAGCCGGGCCGCCGACAGCGGGATTGCAGGGTTGCCACGCAATTTTGTCGAGGTTGAGGGTGAGGAGAAGAGTGCGACAGCCGAGGCGAGAAGTGGCGAGGGCGGCTTCACAGCCGGAGTGTCCGGCACCAACTACGATGATGTCGAAACTGTCTTGGAATTGTACTGGGGTTTGTGCGGTCATGGGATTTTAGATTTTAGATTTTAGATTTTAGATTGAATAATTGACTTGAGGGATTAAGCCGGAGGGTTATTTATCGGATATCGCGTTTTTGTCTGTGTTATTTGAGTAAACTATGCCTTATATAGTCTATTATAGACAATAGTCGTTCGAGTAACAATATTTAGGCAGGCAATACTTCTGCACGCCCCCATACACCATGCACCAAGCGAGCGGGATATTAAATATTTGTAGTCGGATATTATGGCGATGTTGTGGGATGTGGTTTGAGGAACTAAAATATAAATGTAGGTTTGGGAGATTTTGGGAATGACTTTGATGATTTTAGACGAGCAATTAGAAAGCATTCATCTTTCTGCTGAGGTTCGGCAGAAGGCTTTACAGAAAGCAAAAGAGGGTTATGTAATGGCGTTATTAGAGGTAGGGGAAATTACCAGCGGACGAGCGGGGAAAATTTTAGGAGTTTCTCGCATGAAAATTATCGAAATGATGAAAAAATGGGGAATTTCTCTGTTTGATGATTCGCAAAATTTGGAACAAATTCGTCAAGAGGTGGAACAGGCAGAGTTGATGTTATAGCGGCAGGGGTTTTAAATGATTATTGTCTCCGATACTACACCTATTAGTGAATTAGCTAAGGTAGATCGCTTAGATTTATTGCCTCAACTTTTTGGTAAAGTTGTGATTCCGAAGGGAGTGTTTGATGAACTTCAGGTTGGTCAGCATCCGGCAGCTAAAATCGTACAAAATTTGTCTTGGTTAGAGGTTGTAACAGTCAATAATCGGCAAGTAGTTGAGGACTTACAAGGGTCGTTTAATTTAGATTTGGGGGAATCGGAAGCGATCGCTTTAGCAGAAGAAATGAACGCAGCCCAATTATTGATTGATGAAAAAGCGGCGAGACGGGTAGCGGCGGCGAGAAAGCTGCCGTTAATTGGGACAATGGGTGTTTTGTTGTAGCAAAGAGCCGGGGTTTGTTGGGAAGCGTGCGGGATGTTTTAGATGAGATGCAGGCACAGGGAACGAGGTTTTCCGATCGGCTTTACGAACGGGTTTTAATTTTGGCTCAGGAAAATAGAAATGGAGATCGAGGGGGTTTTTAATATATGCAAATCACAGTTAATTTACCTGATACGTTAGTAGATAAGATCGAGGATAAATGGGGGGACTTGTCACGAAAAATTCTGAGAGATTTAGTCTTAAGTGCTTTTCGCGATGGGTTAATCGATTTGGATGAGTTAAAGGAGATGCTCGATATTGGCGATGAGGCAGGCTTGAAGGAATTTTTCAGGCAAAATAATATGCTGCATTCTTCAGGATTGATAAATCTGTCTGGGAGTTGTGCGGATATTGATTTTGATGATGATGGCTGGGGAATTTCTGATGAAATGGATGACGATATGATGGGGGTTTTTGATGAGTAATAGCTCTTTGATTTATTTGCTAGATACTAATGTTTGTATCCTGTATTTAAAGGGTAGGTCGCCTAGTATCGACCTTCATTTTAATACTGTGGTAGCCGATAAAATTGGGGTTTGTTCTGTGGTAAAAGCCGAGTTGTTTTACGGAGCGATGGGTAGCAATAACCCCCAAAATAGTTTAAATCTACAAAAATCTTTTTTAAGTCAGTTCGTTTCTCTGCCGTTTGACGATGCTTGTGCGGAAGTATATGGCAAGATTAGGAGAGATTTGGCAAGTTTGGGAACTCCGATCGGCTCAAACGATCTGCAAATTGCTGCTATTGCTTTGGCAAATAATTTAATCTTAGTCACTCATAATGTTAGGGAGTTTAGCAGAGTACAAGGGCTACAGATTGAAGATTGGGAGGCGGGGTGATGAGTAATTATCAGGGTTATGAAAAGTATAATGCAATTTTATCAATATTTTTGATAAGATTCAGACCGTTCATTCAAAACGATCGATCGATATAGTATAATTAAATGTTTGTTGTCAAATACAGACATCAGCAGCAGTTACACCAGCCATTTAAAGGAAATAGCGAAAATGGTAAATCAACTATTTTACGGTGACAATCTTGATGTCTTACGCAGACAGATCAAAGACGAATCGGTAGATTTATGCTACATTGACCCGCCTTTTAACTCAAAACGCAACTACAACCAAATCTATAATAACATTGGCAAGGAAGACCAAGCCCAAGCACAAGCTTTTATCGACACTTGGACTTGGGATGATTATGCCAATCAAGGTTTAGCTGAAATCTTGGAAAATTCCCAGGGTAAATTTACCTCACAAAGTATTGATTTAATTGCTGGCTTAACAAAAGTCTTAAGCAAAGGTAGTTTATTAGCATATTTAATCCATATTACCTTACGAGTAGTCGAAATTTATAGAGTCTTAAAACCTACTGGTAGCTTTTATCTGCATTGCGATCCTACAGCAAGCCATTATTTAAAATTAATTTTAGATACCATTTTTTGTTCCCAGGGTGGTGATTTCAGGAACGAGATAATTTGGTGTTATCGAGGTGGCGGTTCTCCTAAAAAAGACTTTGGTAGAAGGCATGATGTCATATTAAGATATTCAAAAACTAATGAATATGAGTTCAATAAAAATGCAATTAGAATACCATATCAAGCTGAAGGAATTGGTAGAAAAGATGATGCAATGTGGGGCAAGCATAAAGGAACTAATAAAGTATATAAGCCTCATCCTTTGGGCAAAATCCCTGAAGATTGGTGGCTGATGAATATCTTAAATGCTAACGATCCAGAACGTCTTGGCTATCCAACACAAAAACCCGAAGAATTATTAGAACGCATTATCAAAGTCAGTAGCAATGAAGGGGATGTAGTTTTAGATGCTTACTGCGGTTGTGGTACTACTGTCGCTGTATCTCAACGCCTCAAGCGTCAATGGATAGGCATTGACATTACTTATCAAAGTATTAGTTTAATTCTCAAACACCTTGAGGATTCTTTTGGGAAAGGTGTACTTGAACAACTTAAGTTAAATGGCATTCCTAAAGATATGGAAGCAGCAGTTGCACTTGCTAACAAAAAAGACGATCGCACTCGCAAAGAATTTGAAAAATGGGCAGTGCTTACCTATACTAATAATAGGGCAATTATTAACGCCAAGAAAGGTGCAGATAAGGGAATAGATGGCATTGCTTACTTTCAAGGTGACAAAGATGAACCAGAAAAGATTATCGTGCAAGTCAAGTCAGGGAAGGTGCAATCAGGAGACATCCGCGACTTGCAAGGGACAATTACGCTGGAACAAGCAGCCCTGGGTATTTTTATCAGTTTAAAAGAGCCAACCAAGGAAATGATTAAAACTGCCAAATCAGCAGGAATATATCAAAGCCGATATATGAAACAAAGTTCAGATAAAATACAAATTGTTACTATTAAGGAAATGTTAGAACATAAAAAAAGGCTAGATGTTCGCCTGAGCTTTGAAGTGGTTAAATCAGCAGAAAAACAAATGGAAGTTAAAGCGAAACAGTTAGAACTAGACATTTAGAAAAGAGTGATATAGCAGCCAACCTCAAAAAAAGAATACCCATATAGCCTACATCTTCTCTCCTCTTCCTTCGCGTCATAAGCGCCTTCGCGGTTCAATAATTCCGTACAATTGCAGTTTTGCGCTATGTTAGACAAAAAAATGTCAACAAGCGTACACAAATGAAATACTTCTTCTTATCCGACGGGTGGAAAGTTGGGCGCGTCTGGGGAGTCGGCGGCGAGTGGAGTTACGCCGCTTGGAGACGCCACCCCGACATTGTACAACTCGACCTCTGTCTGTGGGATCACAAAGAAAAAATGTGGCTCTACCGCGTCGAAGAGGCTGTACTCATGGTAGAAGTCAAACCCACAGCCCCCGCAGATCCGAACGATCCTGCCAAAAACATCGGCAACGTCGTGCTCACCAGACTGATCGATGCCGAGCAAGTCCTCGAACGCCTTGGGACGATCGCCGCCCGGTGCGAAATGGGCAACCCGCAACTAATGTAATGTCGAACATATTGCAATCGGTTCTAACACTCGATACACTTCTTTAAATAACTTTCATTTTTATACCTCCTCCTGTGAAGGTAGAAAGGATTCGGCAAAAGACAGAATTTAAACCCCGGACATCACCGCTCGGGATGGAAAATCTGAATTTTCCGTCAAAATGACATCATCACTTACACCTTGGAGAACCGCAGTCAATGGGACTACCCTGGTATCGCGTACACACAGTCGTCTTAAATGACCCAGGCCGATTGATTTCTGTACACTTAATGCACACAGCCCTCGTGGCAGGTTGGGCCGGCTCAATGGCCCTTTATGAACTAGCAGTTTTTGATCCCACAGACCCAGTTCTGAACCCGATGTGGCGTCAAGGGATGTTCGTGTTGCCCTTCATGACTCGCTTGGGAGTCACCGGTTCTTGGGGCGGTTGGAGCATCACGGGCGAAGGTAACGTCGATCCGGGCTTCTGGTCCTTTGAAGGCGTCGCCGTCGCTCACATCATCCTCTCTGGCCTGCTGTTCTTAGCAGCAGTCTGGCACTGGGTATTTTGGGACTTAGAACTTTTCAGAGACCCTCGCACCGGCGAACCAGCCCTCGACTTGCCAAAAATGTTTGGCATTCACCTGTTCCTCTCCGGCTTGCTCTGCTTCGGCTTCGGTGCATTTCACCTTTCGGGACTCTTCGGCCCGGGAATGTGGGTTTCTGACCCCTACGGCCTGACCGGTCACGTCCAGCCAGTGGCTCCTTCCTGGGGCCCTGAAGGCTTCGATCCGTTCAATCCGGGCGGCATCGTGGCTCACCACATTGCAGCGGGCGTAGTCGGCGTAATTGCCGGTTTGTTCCACTTGACAGTGCGGCCGCCGGAACGTCTTTACAAAGCCCTGCGGATGGGGAATATCGAAACTGTACTTTCTAGCAGTATCGCTGCTGTGTTCTTTGCAGCTTTCGTGGTTGCGGGTACGATGTGGTACGGTTCTGCTGCAACTCCGATCGAACTTTTTGGCCCGACTCGCTATCAGTGGGACGGCAACTATTTCCAACAAGAAATCGATCGCAGAGCTCAAGCTAGCTTGGCCGGTGGCCAAGGCTTCCAAGAAGCTTACGAACAAATTCCTGAAAAATTGGCTTTCTACGACTACGTGGGCAACTCTCCTGCTAAAGGCGGTTTGTTCCGGGCCGGCGCGATGGTCAATGGCGACGGTATTGCGAAAAGCTGGCTGGGTCATCCAGTATTTACTGACAGCGAAGGTCGGGTATTGTCGGTTCGCCGCCTCCCCAACTTCTTTGAAACTTTCCCAGTGATTTTGACGGACAAAGATGGGGTCGTTCGCGCTGATATCCCCTTCCGCCGTGCTGAATCAAAATACAGCTTTGAACAAAGCGGAGTTACCGTCAGCTTCTACGGCGGCGAACTTAACGGTCAAACCTTTAATAATCCTCTAGATGTTAAGAAGTTTGCTCGCGCTGCTCAAAAAGGTGAAGTGTTTGAATTCGATCGTGAAACCTTGAACTCTGACGGGGTGTTCCGCACTTCAACTCGCGGTTGGTTCACTTTCGGACACGTTTGCTTTGCTTTGCTATTCTTTTTCGGCCATATCTGGCACGGTTCTCGGACTATTTTCCGCGACGTGTTTGCTGGAGTTGAGGCTGACTTGGAAGAACAAGTCGAGTGGGGCTTGTTCCAAAAACTGGGCGACGTGACCACAAGAAGAGAAGAATCTCTCTAGATTTCGCCAGCCTCTGGGTAGGGGGGAAACTTCCCCGCTACACAAAAACCCGGTTTCTTGAAGAAACCGGGTTTTTTTAGTTAAAAATAAAACCAACAATTAAGATAAAATAATACGGCAAGGGAAGATAGGGAAAATTTAACATGGAAAGCGTTGCTTACATTTTGATTCTGGCTTTAGCATTAGGTGTACTATTTTTTGCGATCGCCTTTCGGGAACCTCCCCGGATTGGCAAATAATTAGCTATACGCCTCCAGCAAGTCCAAAATATCTTGAACCGGACTGCGGTTAGCCCGCATCATAGTGATCTAATTTGGTGCGGGACTATTTCACCGCTGTGTGCTAAGTGATTTTTTCTAGTCCAGCCATTCATCAGACCCCAGGCGGTTAGATGAATGGCAATTTGCTGGCGATGCCTTTTAAAATCAGCAATCATGCGCTGTTCCTCCTGCCAACACACAAATAGTCGCGTTCTAGAATCGCGTTCAGCCGAATCAGGTCAAAGCATCCGTCGGCGGCGTGAGTGTTTGAGCTGCCAGCACCGCTTCACAACTTACGAACGCATAGAATTTGTGCCGATTACGGTGATCAAGCGGGACGGCAAGCGCGAATCTTTTGACAGGTCAAAATTAGTCAGGGGATTGATTCGGGCCTGCGAAAAAACAGGTTTGTCTTCCGGGCATCTCGAAACTCTGGCAGAAGAAATCGAGGCGCAACTCCAAGGTCGATCGCTCCGAGAAATCGCCAGTTCAGAAATAGGGGAACTGGTGCTGTTGCACCTGCGGCCGCTCAGCGAAGTCGCTTATGTCCGTTTTGCCTCCGTATATCGGCAATTTCGAGGCATCCGAGATTTTGTAGATACCCTAAATCACCTTCAGAATCCCCTCAACGAAGCTGAAGTTACAGAAACTGGGACAAATTTTGACGCAGATTTGCCGGATTCCGAAGCAGTCGATCGAGAAAGCCCCGCATCCTGCGCGACTCCCAGCTAAACTCGCTCAAATTAATTTAGAGAAATATTCTGGGAGATGGAAAACCGTATCGCGAGGAAGCCCCGGAGTTCGATCGACTCAAGGGACTCTCAGTCGAGCGAGCGTTCTTTTTTCTCAGTAACAGTGCTGGGTATGATATGATCATCATCGGTCTAAAATTGAGTATCACTAGACAACGTAAAAACTCAACTAAATTAGTTGAGTGCGTAGTCACACCGATAGGTGTTGCAGTTTAGGAAAGCTAAATTTGAACAAAACCTAACTAAAGGTCAATACGGCTTAGTTAAGCCAGATCCCCCCTAGCCCCCCTTAAAAAGGGGGGGACAAGAGTATTCTCTTTCGTCCCCCTTCTTAAGGGGGATTTAGGGGGATATCCGGGCAATAAACAGCGTTAGCTCAACCGTATTGAAATACAGGTCGGTGACTAATTAAATACGGTAGGGCATACCGGAATTTATGCTTCTCTAAAAAGCGACCTCTACTTAGACAAGAGTAATCCTGTCACCAGCAAGTCAGCTAGCTGCATAAAGAATCTCAGTTTATTTATACCTGAGAGTGTCACAATAGTCTACTTGACTCTGCAATGTGTAAGATGAAAAGTTTTAACACAGAGCTTGGAGTAACAGTAATGGCAAGCCCGGATGTGCAGTTGCACCGGGGGAAAGTTAGCAAAAACTGACTTTAGTAAAAGATTTTGTAAGAAGTTAACCGCTTTTTCACCAAAATCTCTAATATCTGCCGGCACCAATGAAAAACATGAAGGAGAGAAATCCTAGGAAACTATTCGCATGGTCAATCTCAAAACCACAGTCAAAGACATCGGCTTTACTCACGAAGATTTTGCAGCGCTACTCGATAAATATGACTATCACTTTAGCCCGGGCGACGTAGTAGCCGGTACAGTTTTTAGTATAGAACCCAGGGGCGCTCTGATTGATATCGGTGCTAAAACAGCAGCGTACATTCCCATTCAGGAAATGTCCATCAATCGAGTCGAAAGCCCTGAAGAGGTATTGCAATCAAACGAAACCAGAGAATTTTTCATCCTCACCGATGAAAACGAAGACGGACAATTAACCCTGTCCATCCGGCGCATCGAGTATATGCGGGCTTGGGAAAGAGTGCGACAACTGCAAGCAGAAGATGCTACTGTGCGATCGCAAGTATTTGCCACCAACCGAGGCGGCGCACTTGTCAGAATTGAAGGCTTGCGAGGCTTTATTCCCGGTTCTCACATCAGTACCCGCAAACCGAAGGAAGAATTAGTCGCCGAAGAATTACCATTAAAATTCTTAGAGGTAGACGAAGACCGCAACCGCCTAGTGTTGAGTCATCGTCGCGCCTTAGTCGAACGCAAGATGAACCGCCTCGAAGTCGGGGAAGTGGTCATCGGTACAGTACGCGGTATCAAGCCTTACGGTGCGTTTATCGACATCGGTGGTGTCAGCGGCTTGCTGCACATTTCGGAAATTTCGCACGACCACATCGATACGCCTCATAGCGTCTTCAATGTCAACGACGAAGTGAAAGTGATGATCATTGACTTGGATGCTGAGAGAGGCCGGATTTCTCTCTCCACCAAGCAGTTGGAACCGGAACCGGGCGCGATGGTCAAAAATCGCGAATTGGTTTATGAAAAAGCTGAAGAAATGGCAGCTAAGTTCCGGGAGAAAATGCTCGCTCAAAAGCAAGCTAAAGCAGGCATAGATGTTCCTGTAGACTCAACTGATGTTGATGATGATATCTCCGACGAAATACTCGAAGATGTACCCTCAGCAATGGAAGAGGATGAGCCCGAAGTAGCAGCAGAAGCCGCACCAGAAGTAGCAGCAGAAGCCGCACCAGAAGTAGCAGCAGAAGCCGCACCAGAGGTAGCAGCAGAAGCCGCACCAGAGGTAGCAGCAGAAGCCACACCCGAAGTAGCAGCAGAAGCCGCACCGGAAGTCGCAGCAGAAGCAGTATTAGATGTAGAGGAAGAAATCTCTCCTGCGACGGAAGAATAACATCGCAGTTAGTGTTATTAAGAGAGGGAATTTTCCCTCTTTTTTTTTGAGTTAGTCATGAGTTATTAGTCATTAGTCGCTGCTGGGTGGTTGATAATTCAATACGGTTCACTTAACAGTATTTATACCCCGGAGATCCCCCTCGCATCCCCCGAAAGCAAGGGGGACTTTGAGGGCATCCTTGTCCCCCCCTTTTAAGGCTACCGTGTACACACATCTCTGTGTAGAACCAAAATCCTCGGAGATCCCCCTAAATCCCCCTTAAAAAGGGGGACTTTGACTCCGGTTCCCCCCTTTTTAAGGGATCTCATGACTTGTGTGTACACCGTAGCCCTTATTAAGGGGGGGCTAGGGGGGATCTAATTCTATGCAGCCTCATAAAAAATTGGTATTAGTCCTAATTTATTCAATCTAGAGGATTGAAGTCCCTACTAAAAACCCTCAGAAACCTACTGATTTGGACTGGTAGGGCCGATGACACCGACTTTGTGACGAAAACTTAGTTCGCCGCCGAACCAGCCTGTAATGCCCAGCAAGGTTGCCACGACGATCGATATTGCTAAACCTGTATATACGATCGGCTGGGCCGGATTTCCCTGTCGCAACAGCAGGTTAATCAGGGAAAGTACGAGAGCCGCCACATTGCCGCCCATGTGCAACCAACCAGCACTGCGCTCGCGCACTCTTTTAATTCTCGTAAAATCTAAAAAGCCCGTGATCCCAGCCAAAATCCCCGCACCAAAACCGCAACCGATCAGCCAAACCGAAGCTCTCGCCCAAAACGGATCGCTTGTCAGCCAATAACCGATATCCGTGCCGGCGGCTCCTACTAAAAAGGCTACAGGAAACACGATCAGCACTGGGTGGAGGGGATGGCCTGCAACTGAAACTGTACTTGTAATTCCGGCATCGCGATACTCTGTGTCATCACTTTCGAGAATCGGCGGAATATTGGGATAGGGCGTATTATTTATTTGATTTGTTTCCATGATTTCTAGCGATTAGTGTTCTACCTACAAAGCCCGTTTTTATTGGATTGAACTTAATCCCAAATCCGCTCGCCATTTTCGTCAACGCGGGCCTGCCGAATTACGTCGGAAATTTCATCGGCGTCTTTGACGTGGTGCAAAGCTTTCTTTTCCCCATCGGGTTCTTCTACGATCACATAAGTTGGAACTGTAACAACATCTCCCGTGATGTCGGGTACGTGGTCAACTGCCAGTTGCTTGGCTTTTTCTTCGATGGTTTGCGGTTTGTCGGAAATGCGATCGCCCGGATTGACTGTGCGCTCCATATCTTTGCCTGGTTTGTCGATACTCATAAAAACCTCTCTGGTACTTCTAATTTTTTGCTGACTCTAATTCCTACTATTGAACGAAAAATATCTCTACGCAAACATCTCCCGACGGGTGGAAGTTTCAGTTATGCCGATCGCAGGCAGCCTCTTCCTGTAGGTAGAGGTTTTTCGATTCGTTCCGAAAAAACCTAAGCTAAAATCTAAGCATGATATTTTCCTTCCCTTTGAGTTGCTCATGAAAAGTTGCGATTGGATTGTTGTCGGCGGCGGCATTACGGGTGCATCACTGAGTTACGAACTGGCAAAAAAAGGTTTTGCTGTGCTGCTTTTGGAACGAGATGCTACCATGCAAAATGCTACTCGTTTTAGTTATGGTGGCTTGGCTTATTGGTCGGGAACGACTGATTTAACTCGCCAATTGTGTCGGGAAGGTATCGAACGCCACCGCAATTTATCGGCGGAATTAGATGCTGATACTGAGTTTCGCGAGTTGGATTTGTTGCTGACAATTGATGCGGGTACTGATGCCGAAAAAGTTGCGACTAATTACGCGCATTTTGCAATTCCCCCGCAGCTTTTGAGTGTTGCAGAAGCTGGGGAGTTGGAACCTTTGCTGAATAAAAGTGCGATCGCCGGAGCTCTGACTGTGCGCCACGGTCACATTTCGCCGACTGCCACAAATAAAGCTTATTGTCAAGGGTTTCTACGGTTGGGAGGCACTATAGAATTTGCTGAAGTAATTGGGTTTATAGAAGAGGGAAATCAGATTTCGGGAGTCAAGACGGCGCAGGGAATTTATCGTTGTGAAAATGCTGTGGTTTGTGCTGGAGGTTGGAGTCGGAGTTTACTGAAGCTGGCTGGTGTTTCTGTGGGAGTTTATTTTACTCGCACGGAGATTTTGGAAACTGCACCTGTGGATTTAAAACTCAGGACTTTGGTGATGCCTGCGGTATTAAAACGTTTTGAATTGGAAGCTGAATCGAGTAGAATTGAGGTGGATTTTCTTTGGGATGAACCTGGTAAAGAGTTGCTGTCGCCGATTTTAGATGTGGGTGCAATTGGGTTTAATGATGGCAGTTTGCGGATCGGGCAATTGTCTCGCACGTTGAGCGATTTGAATGCTAAAGTCGATCGCGAAACTAGCGAAAGGGCAATTCGTGCAGGAATCAGCAAAGTTTTGCCTGAGTTGGCAGGTTTACCGGCAACTTGGCACGAGTGTAGTGTGGCATTTAGCGCTGATAATTTGCCCGTAGTGGGGCCGATTGCCGATCGCCCTGGATTGCACGTTTTTTCTGGTTTGAGCAATCCTTTGGCTATTGTGCCGGCTTTAGCTGAGCGATTTGCGAAGGCGGCGGGGGGAGGAGAAGATTGGGCTATCGAGCTTTTGTCTCCGGATAGATTTACTGGAAATGACTAATGTTAACTGTTAGTGGGGAGGGCGGGTTTATGTATATTGTTAGTTGGAATTATAGATGGTTGGTGAAACTCGCCCCTACAGATAAAATATCAAGATACAAGGGGCGGGTTCACCCTAATTTATATCATCAAATCGCAGAACTCAAAAACCCGCCCCTCCCATCGCAGATACTGATGACTAATCACTAATGACTAATGACTACTAACTACAAAAGGTAGCACGACAATAAATGTAGTACCTTTGTCGATCGCACTTTCCACACTTATTGTACCGCCGTGCAGGTCAACTATGTGTTTAACAATGCAGAGTCCCAAACCCGATCCTTTAATCTTGCCTACATTAGCACCCCGTTCAAACTGCTGAAATAGTTTTCCTTGATATTCCGGTGTCATCCCAATTCCCTCATCTCGAACGCACAAAATTATTTGTTGGTTTTCGCAGATTAGGTCTAAACTTACCTTGCCACCGTTTGGAGAATATTTAATGGCGTTTGAAAGCAAATTAGTCAGAAGGTGGTGGAGTAGTTTTGCGTCGAGATTGGCGTGCAGCGGATCTGTTTGACTGCGGAAATTTAGGATGTGTTTGTCGGTGACGATAGGTTGCAGTTCTTCTAAAATAGAATTGCATAAATCCGTCGCATTGATCGGATTTAAATTTAAGGAAATTTTGCCTGATTCTGCTTTGCTAAGCATTAAAATATCTTCCAGCAAACCACTCATATTACTGACGGCTTTTTTAATGCGATCAACATTTTTTTGGGTAGTTTCGGGGTTGCTCTGCAAGTCGCTATCTTCTAACATTTCAGCCGATAACTGTATAGTAGTTAAAGGAGTGTTTAAATCGTGGTAAGCCATTGAAATAAAGCGCGATCTATTTTCGTTTTTTTCTGCTGCTAACGCCATTAAATTTTTCAGACTAACTGCTTCTTGATGTTTACTAAGTGCTATCTTGATAGTGGCGTGCATTTCTCTTTCTTTAAAAGGTTTGAGGAGGTAGCCGTAAGAACCAGTATTTTCGGCTCGCTGCAAAGTTTCGTCGTCGGCATAGGCAGTTGTATAGATAATTGGTATATCTAATTCTTGATTAATTATTGCTGCTGTTTCTATGCCGTCAATGTCGCCTTTGATAACTATGTCCATTAAAATTAAATCGGGTCTTAGTTCGCGCGCACGCTGGATGGCATCGGCTCCTGAAGAAACGATATCGGCGATTTGATATCCCAACTTTTCTAATTTTGGGGATAAGTTTTTAGCAATTAACAGTTCGTCTTCGACAATCAAAATCTTAATTGGTTTTTCAGAAAAACTCATATTTTTACAATCTTTGAAAGTAGTTTAACTCGTTAAATTTTAAGTGAAATGCTGTCCCAACTTTTCTGGATATTTCGATAGTTCCTTCTAACTGCTCGGTTAAAGTGCAGACAACTTGAAAGCCCATTGAGTTAGTTTTCCTAAAATCTAAGTTTTGAGGAAAGCCGATGCCGTTGTCCTTAACTAAGAGGTTGATTTCTCCATCGCCCGTTTGATAACATTCTACACTAACTGTACCACTTGTGGCATCAGGAAAAGCGTGTTTCAGGGTATTTGAAACCAATTCATTGGCAATTAAACCGCAGGGAGTAGCGGTTTCAAGATTTAGGGAAATTGGCTCAGCTAATACCTGCAACTGAATTTGGTTGTTGCTAATATTGTAAGAGTGAAACAAGTTACTTACCAAATCTTCAAGATATTCGCCAAAATTAATTTGCGCTAGGTTAGTCGAGCGGTACAGTTTTTCGTGAATCAGAGCCATAGAATAAAGGCGATTCTGACTTTCTTCAAACATTTTGCTTACTTGCGGGTCGGCAACTGTGTTCGATTGCAATTCTAACAGACTGGCAACTACGCAAAGGTTGTTTTTGACGCGGTGGTGAATTTCTTTAAGCAAAATTTCTTTTTCTCTAAGGGAGTTTTTCAAATTTGCTTCCGCTTGTTTGCGGTCGCTCAGTTCAGCTTGCAGTTGCTGGTAGAGTAGAGATTGGTGAATGGCGATCGCTAATTGATTCACCAACTGGTGAAATAAATTGATTTCCCATTCTTGCCACTCACGAGAGTCATGGCATTGGTGGGCAATCAGCAATCCCCAAAGCTGGCTGTGCTGAATAATCGGCACTACTAACTTTGCCCTAACTTGAATTTCTTTCATAAACTCCACCACACAAGGTGTAATCCAGGGAGAATCTAGTTCGGAAATCGCACAAATTCGCCCTTGCAAATAAAGCTGATAACTTTCGGCCGGAAAAACCTCTTCGCCAAAATATCTATCCACGAGTTGGCTGCATCCTTCTGCCACGGCTTCAGCAATGACTCGCCCGCCCTTTTTGGGTAAAATTTGATAAACCAAAACTCGATCGGCTAATAATACTTGCTGGAGTTCGGCAACCGTAGTGTTGAGAATTTCCTCTAATTGCAAAGACTGGCGGACACGACGGGCGATCGCCTCCACGAGCCGTTCTCGCTCGAACTGCTGCTGCAGCGCTATTTCGGCGTATTTAGAATTGGTGATATCGGCGGCGTAACCAATAATTTCGATCGGAATGCTCCTGCTGTCAACCAATAGTTTCAGTTCCGTCCGTAGCCAGCGGTAAAGTCCGTCTCGGTGCAGAAAGCGGTACTCGCAAATGCAATTTTTACCCTCGGACAAATCATAAAAGTTTGCTAGAAATTGGAGCCGCTCTTCAGGGTGAATCCGGCTTAACCAAAATTTAGAATCGGCTAACAGTTCTTGGGGGTCGTAGCCCACGATTGCCTTAACGTTGTCGCTAATGTAAGTAGTACAAAAATCTCCCGTGGGTGAGGCAGTAAAAATTACTGCCGGATTAGAACCCAGCAAAAATTGCAGGCGTTCTTTTAACTGCTGAAATTCCATTTCTGCCCGCTTACGATAACTGATATCTTCGATCGCCCCCATGCTGTAGAGAGGAATGCCCTCGCGATCGCGGATCAGCGTCACCGTCAAGTTTGCCCACATCAGCTCGCCATTCTTCTTAATCAAGCGTTTTTCCGTTTGGAAGCGAGAAATCTTGCCGCAGACCAACTGCTTGACTTGCTCCACATCTGCTTGTAAATCTTCTGGATGCGTGAGTTCAGTAAAAGTCATGGTAGCCAACTCCGAATCGCTGTAGCCCAACATCTGGCGGTGAGCTTCATTCACTTTGATCGTGCGGTAGTCGCGCACGCTTGCCAAACCAATCGCGATCGGAGCATCGTCAAATAAGTTGCGAAACTTTTCCTCGCTCTTTTGCAGTGAAGCTTCTGCGTGTTTGCGAGCGGTAATGTCTCGGGCGACCCACATCACCCGATCGAACTCCAGCGGCGAAATACTGGCATCAAACCAAAATAACTTGCAGCCAATTTCCATGCTGTATTCAACTCTGTGGGTTTGCCCAGATGCCAATGTTTGGCGAATGTGGCTCAGGGCAAAATTAGCTTCCGCTTCTGGGAAGATTTCGGCGAGGGTTTTGCCCAGCACTTCAGGAGCCGGTTTGTACAGCAGTTCGGGAGCCGTGGGGGCGATTTTGAGGTAGCGGCCGCTTGCGTCGAAAACCAGCACGATATCCGTCATGGCGTTAAACAGCGCCAGCAGTTCGGCTTCGGAGCTTTGGAGTTTTTCTTCGGTCAATTTGCGATCGGTAATGTCGGTGTCAGTGCCAGTCAGGCGGAAGGCCTTGCCAGAAGCCGATCGGATCGCGCTGCCACGGGCAAGTATCCAGCAGGTGCTGCCGTCTTTACGCAGCATCCGGTGTTCTACTTCATAAATTTCTGTCACACCCTCTAGATAAGTATTTACTGCTTCGGCGACTGCAACTCGATCGTCGGGATGAACGTGAGACACCCAATTTTCCATGCGGTTGGGAATCTCTGCGTCCTGATAGCCCAACAAAGCTTTCAAAGACGGAGCAATGTAGATTTCGTCGGTTTCCAAATTCCAGTCCCAAACCCCCACTTTGCCAGCCGATACCGCCAGTTCGTACCATTGTGTCCGCTGCTGCACTCGCAGTTCTAACTCTGCATTGAGCTGCTGCAAAGCGATTTCTGCTTGTTTGCGATCCGTGACATCCCGGCCTGCAGCTTGATACTCGACGATTTGTCCGCTTTCGTCGAAGATAGCCCGATCGATCCACTGCTGAGTGCGAATTTCCCCGCTTGGCAAAATGACTCGGTGTTCGCAGGTAAAAACAGGCTTGTCGGGAGACACATAAGTATATAGATCTGGAAAAATTTCTCGGTCTGCTTCTGGGATCAGTGGCATAAAGCTGTTGCCGAGCAAGTCTTCTGGTTGCACGCCGAAATAGCGGCAGTAAGCTTGATTGACAAATGTGATTTTACCGTCGGGGAGGTAGCGGCAAATCAGTTCGGTTTGGTCTTCCACAATTGCTCGGTAGCGCGCCTCGCTCTCCCGCAGGGCTGTTTCGGCATTTGGGCGATCGCTGACTTTTTCTAGTTCACAATTGCCCTCTAACAGTTCGCATTGTTCCTGGAGTTTTGCCACTTCTTGATTCAGTGCCTCGATCCAGCTAGACATTGCGGGGCGAATACTTTTTTCACTGATTAAACCTACTGGCTGACCCCGTTCATCTACAATTGGCAAGCAATCGATCGAGTATTGACAAAATAGCTTAAATGCGGTAATAAGATCTGTAAATTCTGATTCTTGTAAGACAATTAAATTCCGCGTCATTGCGTCGGCAACTTTCATGCCTTGCCATCCGTATTCGGCCGCGGCTAAGTTCAGCACATCTTCCGGGCTTAGCAGTCCGACTAGCTGATTTTCATCGACAACTAAGACGCAACTAATCGATGCTTTTACAGTTTCGTTTGAGTCGGGAAATGCAGGTGAATTAGGCAGTGGGCAAGGGTTGCTCGTCCGACGCATCAGGGCGATCGCCTCTGCGAGGGAAGTTGAGGGCGCAACCGTCACAGGGTGACGATCGACAGCTTCGTCGGGCGATCGTAAATTTGCCGACAAATTAGCAAGTTCCATTAGTCTGGGTCAAAAAGTATTGCTAATTAACTTTAGCAATACTTTTAGTCATCAGCCAGATGACTTATGACTGATGAGCTGCCTGATTTCCGGCCAATGAGAATATAAGTTTTCATTCCCCCTTTGCCTTTAACTTCAATCATTCCTCTCTCCTGAAATAAATATTTATTTTCCAACAATTTATAAGTAGTTTCGCTCACTTGAATCCGCCAAGGCAAACCCTGAGATTCCATGCGGGAAGCAATATTTACCGTGTCGCCCCATAAATCATAAATAAACTTCTTTATACCAATCACTCCGGCAACAACCGGGCCACTATGAATGCCGATACGGATGCTAAAATATTTATTATGGCTAGCATTAAATCGGGCTATTTCTGCTTGCATATCTAGGGCCATTTGGGCGATCGCATCTGCGTGGTCTACCCTGGGTTCAGGCAGTCCTCCTACTGCCATATATGCGTCGCCGATGGTCTTGATTTTCTCTAAACCGTGCCGTTCGCACAAAAGGTCGAATCCTGAGAAAATCTTATTCAGGAGTTCCACAAGTTCGATCGGATTCATGACGGCAGACAAAGCAGTAAACCCCACAATGTCTGCAAACAAAACAGTCACTTCCGGAAAGTATTCGGCAATAGTAGTTTCGTTTTGCTTGAGGCGTTCTGCTATTGCCTTGGGCAAGATATTTAACAGCAGCTTTTCTGATTTTTCTTGCTCTTCCCGCAGGGCATCTTCTGCTTGCTTGCGTTCCGTAATGTCGTGGTAACTCCAGACTCGGCCGATAATTGTATCTCCCAGCCGCTGCGGTTGCGAATAGCGTTCAAAAAATCTGCCGTCTTGAAATTCCAACAAGTCATAACTTTCAGCTTCAGGCTGCTCGTAAAGCGATTCTATTCTCTCTTGAAATGCTTGGGGGTCTTTGAGTTGGTTCAGGACAAAGGCGATCGTTGTGGGATCGTCTCGCAGTGCCATCACTTCATTAGGTATGCCCCACATTTCCACAAATTGTCGATTGAAAGTGACGATTTTTCCGCTCCTGTCAATCGCTAAAATACCGTCCGCAGTAGAATCAAAAGTTGCTAGCAGCAGGGACACAGATTTTGCTAGGGCGTCTTCCGCCATTTTTCGAGCAGTAATGTCTCGCAAAATAGCGCGAATCGCTACTAGCGAACCTGCCGCAAATTTACAGCTTATGCTGCCTTCAAGCAAAATTATTTCATGATATTTAGTAATAAACGTTAGTTCAATCGAGTCGGGATACAATGTATTTTCATTTACCGTTTTTTGGGTAATAGCTTTATAAAATATATCCAGAGACTCTGGGGAACTGTTGGGATGAATGATATCAAAAATAGTCATTTGAGCAATTTCTGCTTCGCTGTAGCCCAGAGTTTCCCGCCCAGCCCGATTTACATACAAAAAATGACCGTCGGCTCCAATACTTTGAATTAAGTCCGTAGCATTCTCAAATAAGTCTCGCAGTTGTTCTTCACTTTGCCGCAAAGCTATTTCCGCTTGCTTGCGCTTGATAAATTGACCGATTTGGCTACCGATTGTTGCCATTGTCTGGAGCAATTCTTCATCAAAACACTGCACTTCGCGACTGAATAAAATCATCACCCCCAAAACAGACCGGGCAGATTTTTCCGGCTCGTAGCCGCCCAAAATTGGGAAACCAAAAGCTCCGTGCAGTCCTTCTTCTGCAGCAATTTCTCGGCGCAGACAACTGTCGCTTTTTGTGACATCTGCAATCCACTGAGAGGAACCGCTAGCCCAAACTAAACCGGGCAATCCTTCCCCAAATGCACAAGTCATTTGTTCGGTAAATTCGGCAAATTTGGTGATAGAAACTGAGCGTTTTGTCCAACTGGCGACGCAGCGAAGCAAATTGGGGTCGGAAACCGCAGTTATTCTCTTAGTTTCTGACAGCAGTTTTTCCCCAGATTCTGGCATCCAAAGTTCGGCAGTATCCCATCCCAAGCTGTCACAAATTACGGGGAGAATTGCTGCTATAGCTTTTTTGATTGTTTCGGATGCCGACAGGATGCGAGTGGTGATGTACTGAGTTATTTGTCGCTTGCGAGCCCGCTGTCTATCTGTGACATCGCGGCCGATGTAAACGAAATCTTGAAGGGCGGGCCCAGAGCCAGAAATACCTTTAATATCAGTCGAAATCGCCGTACAGGAAAACGAAACTGTTAGCTTTTCTCCGGTTTTTGCCGTGCAAATTACTTCGGCGTTAGTTGGCAATTGTTGAGGCTCCTCTTGGCTGACTGCTTGCAAAGAGGAGCCAAAAGCAGCAAGAGCGTCTATTTTCTGGCCTACTAATTCTGATTCACTGTAACCGAACAAATCTTGAGCCGCTTGATTGACTTTTTTAATCTTTCCCGAGGCTGTTGTTACCAACAAAACTTCGGCCATTGAAGTAATAATTTTTTCAACATAATTATTAGTAGCCGCTAAGGTACTCAATAAAATATCCATTTCATTGGTAGCTTGTACTAAAGTTTGTTCTAAAGCCATCCTATCAGTTACGTCTTCAAAAAATATAATTAATCTCTGATAATTCTCGTCATTGGTGAAATCGACGATATACATATCAAAATAAAGCCTCGAATCATTTCCTAATAACCGGGTAATCGCTTTGAATTCAAAATTTGGCAAACGTTTTTCAAAAATATCAATTAAAATTTCTTCCGTTCCCACCAATTCTGGAAAGGGAATGCGGACATCGTTGCCGGCGACTACTTCGTCGGGAGAGTCGGCAAATCGCTGAACTTGCAGAGAGATTTCTTGGATTAAAAAGTTTTTATCAAGTGCTAGGTACTCCAAGTGGTGGGGAACTAACAGTTTTTTTAACATGGTTTTCATGTGAGATTTTTAGTATTGAAGGCGCCCTCTGGCTCAAATTATCTAAAATCAATCTATTTATCTCTGTTTCTCAAAGGGAATTCTGACTATAAAGGTAGTGCCTAACCCTATCTCGCTGGAAAATTCGATTTGACCTCCGTGCAAATCTACACAGTGCTTGACTATGGATAAACCCAGTCCTGTACCGGGTATTTTTCCGATATTTTTGGCTCGATAATAAGATTCAAACAGTTGTTCTTGGTCTTCTATAGGAATGCCTATGCCTGCGTCTTTAATTTTAAATATAGCTTCTTCATTATTCTGACAATTTAATTCAAAATAAATATGGCTGTCGAGGGGCGAATATTTGACAGCATTTGACAGCAAATTTGTCAAGATGTGCCGCAGCAATTTTGGATCTAGTGCGGGCAACTGTTGCGTTTCCTGCGAGTCGGTATCATTTTGTTTCGCTGGCGTAACTAATTCTTGATAAATAAAGTTAATTGTATGATTTTTTCCATAACTAATTTTAATTGATTCTACTAACTCGCTGCAAATTTTTTTTAAGTCAACTGGTGCGGGATAGAATTCGAGTTTTCCTGCTTCGGCGCTGCTAAGCAACCGCACGTCATCTAATAGCTGAGCCATTTGTTGAGATGCTGATTTAACGTGTTGCAGGTATTGTTGTTTTTCCGCGTGGGTGATTTCGTCGCCGTAGTCTTGGAGGATTTTAGTAGCAAATAATACTGTACTTAAAGGATTGCCAAATTCGTGAGCGATCATCGAGAAAAAACGAGATTTTACCTGTCTGAGTTCTTGCTCTTTTGCCAAAGAGCGGCGAATTTCTATTTCTTGTTGTTTGCGTTCTGTGATGTCCCTGCCTATATAAATGAAATTGTAAAGTCCCTCTAATTCTGTCTGAATTGCCGAACAGGAAAATTCTACCCAAATTTCTTCTCCTGCTTTAGTAGTGCAGACTATTTCTAGTTCTCTACGAAGCTCTTTTTGAGACAAAATATAGCGGTGGCGAGCTTGATAAATTAATTTTTCTTCTACCACTATTATGGAGAGGGGGTTGCCGAGCAATTCTGCTTCGCTATACCCAAATAACCATTGTGCAGATTGATTGATTGTTTTAATAGTTCCTAATGTTGTTGTCACCAACAAAGCATCGCCCATCGAACGAATAACTTTATCTATATAATCTTTAGAAGCGGCTAAGGCACTAACCAAAAGATTAGCTTCATTCGCCCTCTGAATTAACGATTGCTTCATCACCATATTTTCGGTGGTATCTTCAATCAAAATTAGCAATTTACTTAGGACATCTTCTTGTTCTTCTTCATATTTGATAGCCAACATATCAAAGTATAAAGGGCGGTTCGGCTCGGCAAACCGAGCGATACCTTTGACTTCAAAGCCCGGCAGCCGTCCCATAATGATAGACATGAGGATATTTTCAATGCCAATCAGTTCGGGAAAACTCAGGCGAGCATCTGCACCGGGTATAGCGTCGCCCGGAATATCGGCATAATGCTGCACTTCGGGGGAGGTTGCCTGAATGATAAAATGGTGATTGACTACAAAATACTGTGTTTGTCGCGGGCCTAACAGCTTTCTTAACAGGGGGTTCATACTTGTTCTACCATTGTGTAAGCTAGTTTGTAGAAAATTTCGTCAACGTCTTTGCCTGTTTTAGCAGATGTCGTGTAAACTGCTATTACTTTGTCTTGACCTATCGAATGGGATATTTCCACTAGCAGCGCCAATTTTTCCTCGTCAATCAAGTCTACTTTGTTCAAAGCGACGATAATTGATCCTTTAGGATTGACTGAAGAAAAAAGCTGAATGTGTTCGGATATTCGCTCAACTGTTTCTGAGCGGCTGACATCGGCAACGATTAAAACGCCGCTAGCTCCCTGCAAGTAAGTCGGTGCAATTCTTTTGAATTTTGTATGCCCTTCTAAGTCCCAAATCAGCAACTTTGCTGTGACGTTTTCTTGGTGTTTTATATTTTCTAATGTAATAATTTTGCTGGAAATTTTGACTCCGACAGTGGAGAGGTACTCGTCGCTGAATTGCCGATCGACAAAACGGCGGATTAGGCTGGTTTTGCCCACGCCAAAATCGCCGATCATACACATTTTTTTAGCTATAGTAACTGACATAATTATTTACTGTTTATGGTCTTAGTTATTGGTTCAAATACCACGCATCTGCTCAAAAGTAGTGGTTGATTGGGTTCTACGCCGTCGGGTGAATTGGGGCTGGCGATCGCTTGGAGGCGCTTGGGGTCAGCACCTTGACGCACTAAAGCATCTCGCACTGCGGCGGCACGCTGGAGCGACAACCGTTGATTTGTGGCAACTTCGCCAGTTCGATCGCTGTGCCCAATTATCTTAATCTGTTTTTGAGGATATTGATCCATGAAATTTTTGACACTGGCGATCATTTCTCCGTATGTTGAGTCTAATGTTGCCGTTCCTTGCTGGAAGTAGATGCGGGTGGTAATTTTCAGCGGGTCTAATTTAACAGTGCTGATGACTGACTGAACACCGGGAATTTGCTTCAGGGACTGAGCTATTTTCTGTGCGTCTGCACCGTCTATAACTGTGCCTTCTACTGTAACTTTGCGATCGCCATAGCGACTAGAAATAGAAACGCCCTCCCTCTGGTTCAAAACAGCGGTAATCCGCTGCACCTCGCCCGCTGTCAAAACGGGATCGGGAGGTACATCTACAGCGATAATTTGATTGTCTAATTTCAGATTGGGTGCAGTTGATGCAGCTATTTTTGCAGCTTTTGCCCGCAATTCTGGATTTGGCAACTTTCCGGTTAACTTGAGAGTGTTGCCCTCAACGTCGGCGTTTAAGCGGTAAACTGCTAATTCTGGGGTCGATGCTAAAGCTAAAGCGACATTTGCTACAAGGGGGCGGTCGATGCTGCGGCGGTACTGATGAATTCCCCAAGGTACTAAGATTAAGCTCAGGGCGACTAAACCGATACCCGCTAGGGCGATCGGGGGTTTTGTTGATTTTTCCCTTTGCAGCGGGTCGAATAAATTTTTTATGAACGGGTGCAGCGACTCCGGTATAGTACCAGGATCGCCGTTAAACTCGTGAATTACTTCAGCATAATTAAGGATGAGATTAGTAACGGTTTGTCGCAGTTTGTTGATGAACGAGTGTGGCGGTTCTCCTTTGATCACGACTGCCATGTAGCAATATCCCGCTACTTCTAGCATAATTTTTGAGTCGCCGTATTCAATTTGATTGAGTTCGGAAACTTCTCCGGGCTGCACGATGCACTCGTTAACAAAGCTGCGAATAGCTGTCAGCATTCCTGCTACCATTTCTGATTCTAACTGGTAGCTTTCTGAGTTTTGAACTTCGGAAATAACCAAGCCTGATGCTTTGTGAATTAAGAATGCTGCTTGGATGGTAAAGGGTACTGATTCTTTGAGGATTAATTCGGCTTCGGAGACTCCTTGTACTTTGGAGCGAATTTTGCGCTGAACTCCTTCGACGCTGAGGGCATTTGACACTTTTTCATTGATTGTCTTGATAGCTTCTGCCATGTATCGGGAAATTGTACTGCCAATTACGGGATAGAGCGCATCCACCATAGAGTCGCGTTCGAGTGCTATTTGGGCTGTAATCGCTTTGCCCATTTCCGGGGCGAGGGCTTGAGCGATCGACTCTTGGTCAAGGCGAATTTGCTCTTTAATTGCCAGACCGATTTCTGGGGCGATCGCCTTAGCAATATCCGCTGGCGAATTCACTATTTGTTGAGCAAGGGCGTCGGGCAGCAATTCAGCGATTGCCGAACTCATTGCCGACTTATTTTCCACAGTTTTTGCCCTAATCACTTCGTCAATAATTGGCCCGATCGCCTTGACAACTTCTTCTCTGGAATCGGCAATTTTGCGGCTGAGAATTTCTGCTATCCAAGGCAGCATCAACTCAATCAACTCTTGGGGATCGTAGATTTGGTGCTCCAGTTTTCCTAATTTATCGTCGATGCTTGCCATCAGGTGGCGCACCCCCGGCAAATCGTTTTCTGCCAGCAGATTTTTCACTTGCTCGATATCCGACATTTGGGAGCCGAAAATTAGACTTTGCAGCCTTTCCATCGCGCTGTCGGCTTCATTTAAATCCTGTTTAATTTGGCCTAATATTTCTCCTGGCTGCGATATCGGTGTCGGCTGTTCTACCAAGTTTGGCATCGATTGAAGCTTATGAACCACCGGATCTAAATATGCAATTTCTGGTGACTTTGAGACTGTGGAAACTATGAAGTCATTGGAAATTTCCGAGGATTTTGACTCGGTTTCGGGAGGGGAAACATCTTGTTGCCGATCAAACCCGTGGGATTTTTGAGCCTGTACTTCCTGTAGAGAATCTTTCATTGTCAAGTTAGACAACTCTTCGACAGGCTTTGATTCCTCCAAGTCCGGCTGGGCGATCGCTAAAACATCTATAGTTTTAGCTGAGGAATAGTCTTTTTCCAGTTCTGAAGTGTTGAGTTTGTGAGTAGCGAATAGCAAACTTTTGAACTCGTCTGCAACAGGCGGGGAATCGCCAGACTCCGGTTTGCGATCGCCAGTTTCGGGTACACTCGCTGCAACTTCCTCTTGCTTTTCTGAGGAAATACCTAACAAATCCATCAACCCGCCGAGGGCCCCAGCTCGATCGTTTTTGTCTCTGCTGTCACCTTCGGACTCTGGATTTTGCTGCGCTGCAATTTCCTCTGGCTCTGCGGAGGAAATACTTAACAAATCCATCAACCCGCCGAGGGCCCCAGCTTGATTATTTTCGTCACTGCTGTCATCTTCGGGATCTGCATTTTGCTGCTTGGAAGCCGCAAAGATTTTGAGATCTACTAACAGATTCAGCAAGGGTTCTAGCTGGGTTGCTGCATCAGCAGCAGACTCGTCAGGTTGAGAAACAAAACCCTCTAACTCATTTTCGTCAGCCGGATTTTCTTTCGGTAAAGCCATGCGTTATTATCCGTGATGGTGGCGCTCCGGCAACAGAAATTCGTTATTTAACTTATTATCCGCAACGCCTTTAAGTTCGGGCACAAATTCTGTTCCTTTGAGCCTCATACCGAGTTCAAACAGAATTTCTGCCATGTCGTCTCTAGAAACTTTAACATCTCTGAGCATGGAAAAGCGGCGATCTAGCTCTTCAAAAACTTGTGTTTTCAAAGTGCGGGTTTCTTCAGATAGTCGCTCTCTGGTTTGGGAGAGTTCGTCGCGAAGTGAATTGGTTTGATTGTCTATAGCCTCGTCGAGGGCTTCCATGCTGCTGGAGAATTTGCGGTTAACGCGATCGACTTGCTGACGGATGTCTGCGCTTTCTTCTTGGGTGTTTGAGGTGAGCGATTTAACTTTCTTTTCTAACGAATCAACTGCAGCCCTCATTTCTCCTGAAAGAACTGTTTTTACTTGTTCGATGCGAGTTTGCATATCTTGCTGCATCATGGACAAGTCGGAATCTATTTTATCGAAGCGGTTATCGTATTCTCTAAGCTGCGCTCCAAAAATTATATCGCGGATCTGGTCGATATTTCCCAGCCGTTCCCGCATTTCTTCTTTAGTTATTTCGGCCATGCTTTTACCTCGAATCTCCTAAAATTGTGAGTTTAAGAACTGTGCTAGTGATTTACTACCGTTGTTGGTGGCACTAGCTTTTTTGAGTGGGCGGGCTTTTATTTTTTGAACTCTCACCCCTGCGTCGGGGATGGGATTTTTTAGAGTCTTGACTCTAAATATCCTGAGATTCAAATTTTTGAGCCTGGTCTTGTCACCAACAATGGCGATTTGCTATCCTTGCCTTGCAGCAAGCTCATAGAAGCGTAGATTTTGCTGCTATACAGCACAGCGCGGTAGGTTTTAATGTCTTGTACTGACATATTCAATCATATCGCATCTTGACAGTGCCTCATACCACAGCGCTTGACCCCCGGCAAAAAGCGGGCGGGCGCTGGCCCACACGTCCCATTATATATAATATATAACTAAAAAGCTGCACAGATCGCTCGCCGATCGGCTCCGAGGGATGTTGCCTTTGGGCAGAAAGCACTTATACAGTCGAACTCTGCCTCTCTCCTCCTACGATCGCCCTATAAAAATTCATAGGGCCCGATCGACAGCGATCAGACCCAATAATATGAGAGCTTTGTTTTTTCTAACAAACGAGATGTGTTTCCGGTTGAGAACTTTTACTTACTAGGGTTTACAACTTGTGCAGCTTTACTTTTAATCCGCAACTACAACTAAGTCTGACTCGACTGCGGTTTGGCTTGACTGCGCGATCGGCAGTTTGCCACTATTGCAAGTTGTGTTCGGTTAATTTCTGCTGCGTCTGGGAATCTAGACCGGAGACACCATGCCTATAACCTCGAACTTTGTTTCTAAGTATAGCGACCTCCTGTTTCTTTCTGTCCCGGTGTCTATTATTAAGTTAGCACGAGCTTTGGGAGGAGTAAAGCACATTTTGCAAAACTTGATAGGTCTTTACATTACTAAGTATAATGATATGAATATCCACATAGATGTAAGTTAGGACTCACGCACTCCGAACAAAGAAACCGGGTTTTTTCACCGAAATTGACGATTTTAAGCAAATACGGTTCAGTTAACACTGTTGATTCCCCGGAGATCCCCCTAAATCCCCCGAAAGCAAGGGGGACTTTGAGAGCTTTCTTGTTCCCCCCTTAAGAAGGGGGGTTAGGGGGGATCGGGCTTAATTGAACCGTATTGGATTTTAAGCAAGTATTGTATTTGAAAAACCGGGTTTCTGGACATCCGTGCGTAAGTCCTATAAATTATATTGTTGCGACATCTTTACATACTTAACAATTTTTGTCATGTCTATTTCTCCTAAGTTTCTCAGTGGTAGCGAAATCCGCGAAACCTTCCTCCAATTTTATGCCGATCGCGGACATAAAATATTACCGAGCGCTTCTTTGGTGCCCGAAGATCAGACAGTGTTGCTGACGATCGCCGGAATGCTACAATTCAAGCCGATATTTCTCGGTCAACGCGCCGCCACTTCGCCGCGCGCCACCACTTCGCAAAAGTGCATCCGCACCAACGACATCGAAAACGTGGGCCGCACCGCCCGCCACCACACGTTTTTTGAGATGTTGGGCAATTTCAGTTTTGGGGATTATTTCAAGAAACAGGCGATCGCCTGGGCTTGGGAACTTTCCACCGAAGTTTTCGGTTTACCAGCGTCCAATTTAGTTGTGAGTGTTTTCCGAGAAGATGACGAAGCCTTTGCGATTTGGCGCGATGAAATTGGCATTCCGGGCGATCGAATTCAACGCATGGGAGAAGCAGACAATTTCTGGCAATCTGGCCCCACAGGCCCCTGCGGCCCTTGTTCCGAGATTTACTACGATTTCCACCCAGAAAAAGGCGACAATATCGATCTCGAAGATGATAGCAGGTTTATCGAATTTTATAACCTGGTTTTCATGCAGTACAATAAAGATGCAGAGGGCAATTTAACACCGCTGCAAAATCAAAATATTGATACTGGGATGGGATTGGAACGGATGGCGCAAATCCTCCAGAAAGTCCCTAACAATTACGAAACAGATTTGATTTTTCCGATCGTCCAATCGGCGGCGGAAATTGCCGGGATTGATTACCACAATAGCGATGAAAAAGTCAAGGTTTCGCTGAAAGTAATTGGCGATCACATTCGGGCTGTGGTGCACATGATTGCGGACGAAATTCGCGCGTCGAATGTGGGTCGGGGTTACATTTTGCGGCGGTTGATTCGCCGGGTGGTGCGCCACGGGCGACTGATTGGAATTCAGGGCGAATTTACGGTGCGGGTGGCTGAAAGTGCGATCGCCCTTTCGGAAGCAGCGTATCCCAACGTGCGATCGCGCGAAGCTCAAATTAAGGCAGAATTGGCAAGGGAAGAGGCGCAGTTTCTCAAGACTTTGGAACGCGGAGAGAAGCTGCTGGAGGAAATTGTCGATCGCACAAAACAGCAAGCCAACCAACAAATCAGCGGTCAAGATGCCTTCACCCTTTACGATACCTACGGTTTCCCCTTAGAACTGACACAAGAAATTGCTGAAGAACAGGGAATAACTGTTGATTTGGATGGCTTTGAAGTCGCGATGAAGGAACAGCAAACTCGCGCCAAAGAAGCTCATCAAACTATCGATTTGACGGTGCAGGGCTCATTGGATAAGTTGGCTGAGACTATCCAAGGAACTGAGTTTGTCGGTTATACTGCATTGTCGATTTTAGCTGAGATAAAAGTTATCTTAGTTGACGGTAAATCTATGGAATCAGCACAGGCGGGAACTGAGGTACAAGTTGTGTTGAATCAAACGCCGTTTTATGCAGAATCCGGCGGACAAACAGGGGATAAAGGTTATTTGAAAAGCGGAGAGAATGGCGAGGGTTTGTTGGTGAGAGTTGATGATGTGAAGAAGGAATCGGATTTCTTCGTGCATTTCGGCTTGGTGGAACGGGGAACGCTAAAAGTTGGCGATAGTTTGACTGCGAAAATTGACAATAGCGGCCGCCGCCGAATTCAAGCTAACCACACAGCAACTCACTTATTGCAAGCAGCTTTGCGGCAAATTGTGGATGATTCAATTTCGCAAGCTGGTTCCCTGGTATCGACAGACAGATTGCGCTTTGACTTCAATTCTCCCCGCGCTGTGACAGCAGAAGAGTTGGAGAAAATTGAGGACTTAGTTAATAGTTGGATTGCGGAAGCCCACGCTGCGGATGTTGCGGAAATGCCGATCGCCCAAGCGAGGGAAAAAGGCGCTACAGCCATGTTTGGCGAGAAGTACGGCGACGTGGTACGGGTAATCGATTTTCCGGGCGTTTCGATGGAATTGTGCGGCGGAACTCACGTCAACAATACGGCTGAAATCGGGCTGTTTAAGATTGTTTCCGAGGCGGGGGTGGCGGCTGGTACTCGCCGGATTGAGGCGGTTTCGGGCCAAGCTGTTTTGGATTATTTGAATGTGCGTGACAGGGTTGTGCGCGATTTGGGCGATCGATTTAAGGCGAAGCCGGAAGAGTTACCCAACCGGATTACTAATTTGCAGAATGAGTTGAAGGATACTCTGAAGCAGTTGGCTGCTGTGAAGTCGGAATTGGCGATCGCGAAATCTGACCAGTTGTTAAATGCGGCTGAGGCGATCGGTGAATTCAAAATCATTGTAGCTCAATTGGGAGATGTGGATGCAGAAGCGCTGAAAACTGCGGCGGAAAGGTTGCAGCAAAAGTTAGGAAATGCTGCGGTTGTTTTGGCTTCGGTTGCTGATGTGGATAAGGTTAGTTTGGTGGCTGCTTTTAGTCCTGAAGTTAATCGGAAAGGATTGCAAGCTGGCAAGTTTATAGGGGGAATTGCTCAACTTTGCGGCGGTAAAGGCGGCGGGCGGCCTAATTTAGCCCAAGCTGGAGGACGCGATGCAAGTAAGTTGCAGTCAGCGTTGGAAAGTGCCCGGAATTTGTTAGTTGAAGGGTTGGGTTAGTCTGGGTTTTCTGTAGGAAACAAAAACTCTTTGTATCTCTCGTTTATCGCCGAGTCTCGATCCCCCCTAGCCCCCCTTAAAAAGCTATGCTTTATAAACATCTTTCTTAACAATAAATTTGACAAAAGTAACTA
>NZ_JAUBRI010000065.1:14635-38981 GCF_036701795.1 Microcoleus sp. N9_A1 | reverse complement strand
CAAGCCAATGGATACTCCTGCGTTAGTCGTTAAAGCCTTCAAGGGACGTTCTAGTCATAATTTAAGGGCTGAATTTCTAGAACTAAAAAAGCTGCCGTCTTTGTGGACGAGCAGCTATTTTGTTAGTACCGCTGGTAACATTAGTAGTGAAGTGGTCAAGAAATACATAGAAGACCCACATCATTCAGCTAATTAAGAAAGAACACGGGGACTGAAGTCCCCGAGCCGTTTCCCTCTCAGGGCTGAAGCCACTGAGTTTCCCACATCCCGTATTAATTTTTATGAGAATTAAATAACTTCCACAAGTTTGTGGGATGGGCGTCCCGCCCATCCCACAATAACAATTAAAATTGTAAGTTATTTAATTCGCGATCCTTACTTCCCCGCCAACTGCCGAAACTTCTTCTTAAACTTATTCTTATACACGTAAATCGATCGCTGTAAATCTTCAACTTGCAGCGACATCTCGGCAGCCAAACCCGTGCGGTTCCAAACATCCTCCTGACACTTGCGGCGGCAAAAATTCATCGGTTCCGAGTAAACTTTAGATGTTGATAAACTTGGCTTTGGCCCGCACCAGTGAATCACAGTCGCCGACTCGCGATCGCCCGCAGGCCCGCTTGACTCAACCGGAAACCGTTTTCTCAACAAATCCTGGTCAAAATCTGGCACCAACAACTGCATATCCACATTCTGCACCCGCAGTCGATTTTCTTGTGCCGCCCGGAAAATCATAAAGTTCAAAAACCCCATTTCTCCGTACTTAAATATCCCCGGATTTGCCGCCGTAAAATCTAAAATTTCCACGTATTCTTCCAAGCTAAAAACGCCGCGTTTAGCAAAGAAAGTACCCGTGCAGAAATAGTTTGATCGCGATTCCGACCAACGAAAATTCGGAAAATGCTTCTCAACGCCCGGAATGTCAAAGAAAAATTCCGAAACATCCGCATCCGGGTAATCGTAACAAGGCTTGTCTACAATAAAATCAAACTCTTGAAAATTAGCCAATTTGAGAACATCGCCCCAGACGATCGTATCGGCATCCAAAACCATAAAATTTGACCAAGGACTTTCCCAGAAAGCAATCATTTTAGTTTTGCCCCAACCAAAACTTCTTTTTCTGAGAACTTCTTCAGAAACAGTTGTGCGGTTGATAACTCGCACCCCATAGGCTTTTTCCAAAGCACTCACAGAAAACGTACCGTCAATCAACAGACAAATCGGCACATCTCCCAGGAAATAGCGGATGCTAGCACAGCAACCCTTAGCAAACAGATAATCTTGGTCGCAGCAGGCAATAATAATACCAAAATCTTCCATAAACCCTCACTCTTTTACTAATACGAGTTACCCAAAATAATGCGACTGTAGGCAAGCTCCAAACCTTGATGTCATAAGTTATTGCCAATTATTTAATCTAAAATGGTATAACTTGCTTACCCCCAGGGTTTGGGTTTTTTGTTCTGACAGCAGCTCTATTTTCGAGTTCTGCTTTTTCGCCAGCTTAACACTAAACTCCTCCGATCGTCCGTAGGCAAAAACATCGTTAAAACCGCTAGGAATCTTGGGCATAGTTGGTCGGTCAAGCAAGTTAGCTTTCCTTGGGCCAAAAGCGGGTCAAGCACCACCAGTTGCAGTTGCACTCAAAGAATAAAAAAGTTGTGTTAAAATAGCGGGAAATTAAACCCGCCGACGGTTAGTCTCAAAAAAGGCGATCGTCCTGGCAAGTCCCAACGGCAGGGGGCATCAAAAAAACCAAATTGGTCAAGCCTGAACTTTGGTTTGGATAGGGTCAATCTACCAGCCTTTAAATCTCAGTTCCCCACTCAGGGCGGGAAAATAGCCCCTGCCGGGTCGCGAGGTTTAAAGTTAGGTTAAAAAGCTTGACATTATAGGATATAAAGCTGTATAAGGGATGCGACAAGCAGCCACAATCCTACCTATAACTGTCTGTTAAGTCTGGCGTAACGTAACCGAGGAAGGACTCTGGGCAGTTGTCAGTTAGAGGCAGATTGTGGTCGAACCCGTAGAACCAGTTGTTGATCGCCTGCAGAGCAACTCAAGCAAGTCTGGCGATCGAGAGATCAAATTAGCACGTGATGGTATAATCAACTGTAATGTAATGTGGGCTTGACCTGAATTGATGCCTGGGCGGTATAAGGGCTCAGCCCCTACGTTCAAGCAGAAGTAGACACGCCTACTGTGAATCAACAGTGAATCAACAGTTATGGATAGGTTCTATTTTGGCAGTTATTGTCAACAGGCAAGCAACCACAAAAATTAGCAGTTGGGAATTGCTGGTCGTCGAGTTGAATAGAGTGTGAAGGTGTGAGGAAAATGAACAGAACTTTTTGGAATTTACTGCTAGTATCCCCGGCAATTATGGGGCTATCATCAGTCATGAGTGCCACTGCGATCGCCGCAGAAGCGACCGCAACCCCTGAAGCCAACCAACTAGCTACAGCTCAGTCATCTGAGTCAAAAATTGCAGAAATAGTTGGAGAAATAGTTGCAGAACCAGTTGCAGCAGCCCCTGCTGCCCCAGAAAACCTGGCTTTAAACAGCAGCGTCGAAGCGGCCCAAACCCCGGTCGTTAACGAAGCAGACGCTGAAAAAATCGCCTCAATCGAACCAGAAACCAGCGCAGTAGCACTGCAAACAACACTGCAAACAACAGGGAGCGACATCGGGTTAGCAGCCCCAATCGCTCCGGCCAGCGCAGCAGCGACTGAACCCTTAGCAGCGGCAGGCGCAGCCGAATCCTCGCCCCAAGCATCAGACTTGGCAGTGCAAAGCAGCAAGACAGAAGTTGCTGGGAAAATTGAAGTGCCAGCAGTCGCCACCACCCCAGCTACTACCCCAGCTACTAAGGTAGAAATTGCTCAGACACCAGCCGCCGGAATGGGCGGCCCCATCGTCCCTGTCGCTCCCCAAGCGCTGCCGGCTCAACCGTCGGGAACCATGTCCCAGGTGACATCAGTCACTCAGCTCTCCGACGTGCGCCCGACAGATTGGGCATTCCAAGCCCTGCAATCCCTAGTCGAACGCTACAGTTGTATCGTAGGTTATCCCGACGGCACCTACCGCGGCAACCGCGCCCTGACTCGCTACGAATTTGCAGCCGGCGTCAACGCTTGCTTAGACAGCATAACCCAACTAATTGGGTCAACAGGTAACTTGGTTACCCGAGACGACTTAGCCATCCTGCAACGCCTGCAAGAAGAATTTGCAGCCGAACTCGCTACCCTGCGCGGACGAGTAGACGGCCTAGAAGCTCGCACCGCAGAACTCGAAGCCAACCAGTTCTCGACCACCACCAAATTGGCTGGAGAAGCCATTTTTGCCGTCAGCGACACATTTGGAGATGGTGTCGGCCTTGAGGACGACGAAACTGTCACCAACTTCGGCTACCGGGTGCGGTTGAACTTCAACACCAGCTTCACCGGTCGAGACTTACTCAGAACCCGCTTGCAAGCAGTCAACACCGCCCGCTACGATAGAGCCACGGCTACCGGTACCAACATGGCTCGCTTGGCCTTTGACGGCGATGATGGCAGCCAATTCACACTAGACGAACTGTACTATCGGTTCCCGGTCGGTCGCGCTACAGTCTTTGTCGGTCCTAAAGGACTTGACCTAGATGAAATTGCAGACCAGGCTTCTACCTTTGGTAACTCTACGAGTTCGGGTTCACTTTCTAGATTTGGAGTACGCAACCCGGCAGTATTCCGCGGCCCGCAGGGAGCAGGCGCAAGTGTGAGTTTCAACTTGGGCAGCCTCCGAGCTACCGCAGGCTATCTGGCGGGCGACGGCGATGCTCCCAACCCAGCAGACGGCAGGGGCGTTTTCGACGGTTCTTTCAGCGCTCTGGGTCAGATCGGCTTTTTTAGCAGACCGTTTGACTTGGGCTTGACTTACACCCGGAAATACAATCGAGCAGGCGATGTTAGCCTCATGGGCGGCGTCGGCAGTGCCTTGGCTAACCGGCCCTTCGATCAATCACCCACCGCATCAGATAACTATGGCGTGCAAGTTAACTTCAAACCCAGCAGTCGCTTTCAGATTGGCGGTTGGTACGGTTATACGAAGGCTGAACAACTGCGGGGTGGCAACAATGACGCTACCATCCAGAATGGTGCTATCACTGTGGCCCTCGGAGATTTTGCCAGACAAGGCAACGTCCTCGGCTTCGTCTTCGGTGTACCGCCAAAAGTTACCGAGAGCGATGTCGCCAGAAACCGCAACACCTCTTATCACTTAGAGGGTTTCTATCGCTTCCAAGTCAATGACTTTATTTCGGTCACACCGGGCGTTTACGTGATTCTGAATCCCGAACACAACAACAACAACGAGGATATCTGGGTCGGACTTCTCCGTACTACCTTTAGTTTCTAAGGTTCCCAGACATCTAGTTACAGCTAAAAGCGGCAGGCGACTGCCGCTTTTATTTATTGGTCATCAGGCGATTTTAGATTTTAGATTTTAGATTGTTAACAGTCAACAGTCAACAGTCAACAGTCAACAGTCAACAGTCAACAGTCATCAGTTAACAGTCAACAGTCAACAGTCAACAGTCATCAGTTAACAGTCAACAGTCAACTGTTCACAAATTATGAATTTTGGCGGCAAATCCCGAATACGGATGTGTAGCCGTGCAGAAATGTGCTACCGCCGACGGGGCCGATTTCGCCGTTGCAGAAAAAGCCGCTCAAGGGAATGTTTTTGAGGTATCGGCCGAACAGTCGGGAGTCAAAGTTCGATTCGCCGTAAAGCCCTTCACCGCGCCCCAGACAAGAGAACATTAAGGCGCCAGCGCTGGATGTACCACTGTAGTCGGCGGCCCGCTGATAGCGATTGAGCAGCATTTCTAGGTCTTCTGCGGAGGTGCGCGCGTCGCGCAGGTGAAATTGGATGCGCTGTCCGGGACGGACTCGATCGCCGATCGCAATCGCTCCCACTTTCGGATCGACTCCCAACAGATTGCGGATTAAAAAATCTCCTGGCTCTAATTTCAGCTTGAATTCATCGCTAACTAAGCCTACAAATAACGAGTGCTGAGCTAATTCTCGGTCTTCTTCGCTCAAAGTTTGAACTAACTCTCGCAAAGCCTCTAAGGGCGATCGCTCGATGCCCCCGCTGCCGGTATCGTCGGTTTGTTCTTCGAGTTTCAGCAAGATATTGCGATCTCCTTCCGTCACCCGATAAGGATGCCCGATCGGCCTGCAGCCTTGAGCGACGATCGTTTCCAAAACTATATTGCCGCTCAAAGCTACCCCAACCGTCCCTTCTCGGTAAAGCTGATAGTCGCAAAACAGCGCCGCGCCTCTGCCCGCACCGTCCCCCCCGGCGAGTCCCCCTACCTTGGCCGCGCCCGGATAGGCATAATCGAGCCCTTGCAGCAAATCGTTAATTTTTGCGGAAAAGGGGTCTGCCAAGATGATGAACTGCGGTTCTTCCTGGGCCGGCACGCCCAAGAGATCCACCCAAGTATCCGGGGGACTATCTAAGTCCGGCAGTTCTTCTGCACCGACGTGAAAAGTTCTGACGTTCACTCCCGGCAAGCGCGCCAGACTCAGGCTGACTGCGGGAGATCCCTCGACTTCTTCGGTCTGACCGCCTCGACCGGTACCGATGACCCCTCCCCCGCCGCAGCCGAGAATCGCAGGCACTGGCAGTAATTCTTCGAGTAAAGGCATCAGCCGAGAATACTCGCTGGCAAAGGCAGACGAGATAAAAATCAGCGCTAAATCGGCCGGGCCTTCTAATTCGCGATCGGCTTGTTCTATAACTTCTTTGAGCGCTGATTCCAAAGAGGGACGGGTTGATAAAGCGCTGACCCATTGCATTTGGTTTTGGGCGTACATAAGGCAAACTTCTCTATAAAACTATCTCTTACATTAGGCTAACCGGAACTGGCCACTGGGGGGACGCTATTCTTGGGCGATCGATTCCCCATCGATTGCCGTTCTTGTGTTAACATAAGTTAACATGAGTGTCCCATTAATCTGTTTAGTGTTAAATGCCGTGTTCAGCTAAATCTTAAAAGATAAAGTTCAATACAGTTTGACACACCAACCTCGTGTAATGTTTTCATCAAAAGTAAGGTCAGCTCGACCTACATTGATGCCTGTGGACTCTTCCCCCGCCGACGGGGTAGAGTAAAGCAGGAAGTAGAGACGGGCTGCGATCGCAGTTATGGATGGTTTCTATCTGGGCTGCTGCAACAGCAGCGCATCTCAAGCTATTATTAGCTGGGGTCGCTAGACCGAAACAGCAAATCCAACCCAAACTAACATCCAAAAAGAAAACCTTTCTT
This sequence comes from Microcoleus sp. N9_A1, assembly GCF_036701795.1. NCBI lineage: Bacteria > Bacillati > Cyanobacteriota > Cyanophyceae > Oscillatoriales > Microcoleaceae > Microcoleus > Microcoleus sp. N9_A1. The sequence continues at coordinate 32,665 of NZ_JAUBRI010000065.1, read as the reverse complement.
ACTTAATAAGGTCAACGACCCAGGTCTAAAGACACTGGGCTTCTAGCCTAAGACTTAAACCACTCTTGACTAGCCTAAGACTTTAGAAGTCTACGTTTTTTGAGTTATGACACCAAGCGGCTGCTTAGCTAGTCCCTTGCTATGTCGTTAACGGTTAAACATCTTTATTTGGGTTAAGGACGTGCCGTTAGCCGAACAAGCTCACTAAACAAAGGCGCCTGCTAACATTACCTAGAAATAGGTCGGGGACAACCATATTCTCCTACACATTCATACCAACAAGCTTTATGACAACAACACCCGCAGGCAATATCCAAGAAAAAATTGAAGAAGAACTAGAAAGCGCTCGTACCGTCTGTGACCTCAAGGGCGCGGCTTCCGGGGAATGCGCGGCGGCGTGGGACGCAGTTGAAGAACTGCAAGCAGAAGCTTCCCACCAAAAGCAAGTCAAACCTAAGAATTCTTTTGCAAAATATTGCGACGACAATCCTGACGCTGCTGAGTGCCGCATCTACGAGGAATAAACGAGCCATTTAGCTCTATTCCTTCCCTCCCGCGCCGAAATCTAACTTTTGGCGCGGGAGAATTTTATTTTAGGGGTTGAGCCTTGAAATAATGGCGAGATTTGCCCTCTATCCCAATACGGTTCAAATCCGCCAGCTTCCCCCTCGCCCCCAGGGCTGTTTCATTCTCTTGTAGAGGCAGCCACGGGGCGCAGCCCCCATGTCTGAAATGCTTGTGAAATCGTCTGTGGGGGGGTAGGCATTCTTGGCACTACAAGAGTCAAAATCGCGATTTTCGTGAGAATGAAACCGCCCTGCCCCTTGGGGGACAAGAATTTGCTCTTGCGTCCCCATTGGGGGCGAGGATGGGAAGGAGAACTCTCAGGAATAAACAGTTTTAACTCAAGGCTATTGCCGTCTATCGTGTCTCAAGTACCCTTCAAAGCGCGCCAAGTACCTTAGAAAAAATAGCAGCAACTAAAACATTAAGACCGTGTTCTGGTTGCTGATTTTTTAGCATTTTTGTAGTAAAATTTGTGACAAATAAGTGAGTATATTTTCCCAAAGATGTTGAGTCTTTTATTGGCAGCCACCGGGCCTTGGTTTCAGCCACTTGTCTGGATGGATTACCGGTTGTCTGTGTTATTAACAATTTCGATCCCGCTGGTAGTGCTGATTTGGGCTGTTGTGGCAAAAGCTGAGGCGATCGTCCGTTTGTCAATTATTTATTGGCGGGTGGCGAGTTTGCTGGCAATTACACTTTACCTGATGATGGCTGCGCTGCCTGTGAGCTTTGTATCGTCGGTGATTGGGAGGGCCTTAATTCCTGCTAGTCTGTGGTTTTGGGAGGATTTAAACGAAGAAATTGCCGATCGACCGCAGTCGTCCCTGAAACTGGCTTTTACAGCTTGGCGGTGGGCGATTACTGTTTACAGCGGTTTGGGCGCACTAGCTCAACTTCCCTTCTTAAGCTGTGCTTTTAAATCTCAAATTCAGGTAATTGACGAACCTTTTTGCCGCATTTGGTTAGATCCACCTTGGCTCTATAAACAAATGTTTCACCCTACGGTAACCCCTCAATTTTTGGGATTGTTGGGTCTGATAGGTTTAGGAATCTATGTAATTTACTTGTCATACTTTGTGCTTATTAGACTAGGAAAACAGGGGAGGTCAGCTACCGGAAATTAAGTGTAGTTTAAGTTAGTATTTCCCTCCTAAATTGCAGCTAAAGTATTCCACAAAAAGCTCATAAATCCCAAATAAAAACAGCCGGGGCGCATCTAGGAAAAAATCAAACTAACAGCAGGGTGGCTGACCTGACCCGCCCAAAAACAGATACAAGCCGTGGACTCCAGTCGTGGAGATCTAAAAATTTTAGACTAAGGTTCCAGCTTCCAGATTCATCTGTCGAGAAAATCTAAAATCTAAAATCTAAAATCGACTGACAGCAATGTTATTGGGAAAGACTGTGATGGATAGCAAACAAGCCTACTTACAGTGCTTAGAAAGGCTGATTTGGGCGCTCGATCGCCTGGAAGCAAAAGTCGAACCAAGTGAACTCGCTCGGATTGCCGAACTGATTGTTCAGCCGATGATGGGGCCCTGGCGGTTTTTTCACACTCCCGAACATATTTTTGATGTGGGGGGAGATGAAGACGCGATCGAGGTTTTGGCAGCTTTATTTCACGATACCGTCTACGTGCAAGTCGATCGCAGCATTAACTTTAACGTCAGCTACTACATCACTCCTCTTGCAAAAGAGGTTAACAAACAACTACAAATTCGGGATCAATCTGAACTGCCGGCGGATGCTATCTTCGATATGGTAATGCTGGTATTCAATTTTGTACCGGGCGAAGTCCTCAATCCTTTCGCCGGACAAAACGAATTTCTCAGCGCTGTCGTAGCAGCAAAAGCTCTAAAACCATTTCTCAAACGCGAGCAATTGCTTCAAATTGCAGGCTGCATTGAAGCAACAATTCCGTTTCGCGCCGCCGAGTCGGGAGTAACGGTAAGCCAACGCCTTTATGAGCGCTTGCAAGCAGTAAATAGCCGATTTAACCTCAGTTTGACTGATGAGGAAATGGGGGAAACCGTCAAAAAAGCTGTGCGAATTTCTAACCGGGATGTGATGAGCTTTGCTCACCATAGTTCAGCCCATTTTTTGGCAAATACCTGGAATTTACTGCCGGAAACCAATCACAATCTCATCTGCTGTGGTTTTTACACGGTTCGCGACTACCGAGTTGCTTTGCTCAAGATGGAAGGTTTTCTGAATTATCTCAAGCCAGAAATAATTTTCCGGCAGTTTGAGGGATATCCAGACGATCGCACGTATCAGCGTTGGCAAACTACTGCTAAGTACAATCTCGAAATTGCGAAGCTTTATTTGGGGTGCAAACTGTCTGCTCTCGCCCTGCTAGAAGCTCTTTCTTCGGATTTGGGGATTGAGGTTTCTCTGGCGATGATGATGGGAGGAATGCCGGATCAAGCTGCTAACTGCGTGCGCCTGGAAAGCTTTTTTCCACAGATAGAAAAACCTTATCAACCTAAAATTGGTTTAGAAGCGGAAGTATTAAATTTATTAGAAAATGGGCGGGCTAAAAGCACTTCTAAAACCGATTTGGAGAACTCGCCACTGACAACGTTTGTGGTAAAAATTGTTGGCTTTGACGAAATGCGCTATCAGTGCGATCGAGCAAAGGAATTTTTTCGAGAAAATCTGGACGCCGACGACTTTATTTCCGACTTTAACCCGATAGTTACAGAAATTGTCATTGATTCAATTCTCAAGTTGTTTGACAGCCGGAAATCGACTATCTACCGATACTACGATATCACTTCTAAGTTAAAGTCCCAACCCCAGAGCAATTTTCGCGATCGCCCTTTTCGCTCAAATGGTTAACTAGCTTTAAATACAGTATTTTTGCCTCCTCTATAGAAAAAATCATTACTCAGCTTATACAAGAGTGCAGCGATTACCGTGACACGATTGATTGCCTCGCTTTCTCTACGTCAATCAGCCTATCCATCCCGACACCAACAGCCGTACAGGTAAGTAGGTAGACGGGATTAAACCGCATAACGTAACACTATGTAAACAGGTTTAAGTCAGCCAGTAGAGAGCCTTTGGAGACTTTGCCCTCGTTTCATAGGGGCGTTTTTTCGGGCCGATTTACTTATGGTGCAATACGGTTCACTTAAGATATTTATGCCCCGGAGATCCCCCTAAATCCCCCGAAAGCAAGGGGGACGCAAGAGGGCATTCTTGTCCCCCCCTTTTTAAGGGGTTAGGGGGGATCTGTCTTAAGTGAACCGTATTGACTTATGGTGTGGGGCTGGTGGCAAAGATGCTAAAAGTTGATAAAAAATGGAAATTCGCTGCTGTTTGCCTTTGACAATTACTTTGTACAAAACGGATTTGATAGCGGGCTGTCACTCATCTGAGCTACCCCAGATAAGTGTCACTATAAAAAGCGACTGTTAAAGCACTTCCCCCCACAGCTACAACTGGGGAATAGCAAGTTCAAACGACTTGCAAACCACTAATCCCCAATCAAACCATGCAAACCACAAATTCAATTTACGCTCAATTGCCTCTTTGCTCTTCACTGCCCACACTGAAACGAAATAATAGCACCACTGCCAATCAAAACGTGCGCTATCTCCAACAATCCTTAGTTAAAAAGGGATATCCCGTCGTAACTGATGGATTCTTCGGCCCCAAAAGCGAACAAGCAGTCATCAAATTTCAAAAGGAAAATAAGATTGCTGTTGATGGCATTGTCGGCCCTCAAACTTGGAGTCTATTAGGCGCTTGTTATACCGGTGAACCCGGATGTTAAATCCAAGTTAAATCTTTTCCGCATTTCTCTGCTTTCAAATAACTTGCAAACAACCAATTGAGAATCAAACCATGCAAACTACAAACGCAATTCGCACTGAATTACCTTCCTGCCGTTATTTTCCCCTACTCAAACGCAACGATGGCGCCACCCAAAATGAGGACGTTCGCTACCTTCAGCGACTCTTGAACGCCAGCGGATTTTCTTTAAATACTGATGGAGGATTCGGCCCGAAAACCCAACAAGCAGTCATCAATTTTCAAAAGCAACAACAAATCGTTGCTGATGGCATTGTCGGCCCTAAAACTTGGAATAAATTGGGCGTTTGTACAACTATATTTTAAAGTTTGTGCAACCATCTGTTAAAGAGAGTAGGGCGTGCAGTGTGCGCCCTATTTCTCCGTCGAAGTTTCCACCCCACACCACCCATCCGGCGCTCCGTACATTCGATACTTGCGAGCTCGTTTGAAATACAGCATTGCTACGCGATCGTCAGGATTGATTTGTAAAATATTCTCAAATACTTTTTGGGCGGCAACAAACTTTTGCTGGTAATAAAAATTGAGAGCTTCTTGAAAAATTTCCGCAGTTTGCTGCTTGAGTACAATGCTCTTCTCTGTTTCTGTATCATAAATTTCAAACACCGACACAGCATTGGTTTTTCCTTTCACCGCTACGCGATCGACAAATCTGTACTTATATTTTTCAGGCTCCTCCAGGCGATCGATAATTGCACCGCTAACTAGAATTCTTGCGCCGTAAACCTTAGTCAATCCTTCCAAACGAGATGCGAGATTCACCGCATCAGCAATCACCGTACTTTCCATCCGTTCTCGCTCGCCAATTGTACCCAGCATCAAATTTCCCGCGTGCAAACCGACGCCGATCGCGATCGGAAACAAGCCCTTTTGTTCGCGCTCCTGGTTAAAAATATTCACTTCTTCTTGCATATCAATTGCTGCTCGTACACCATCATCAGGAGATGTAGAAAACAAAGCCATGACTGCATCTCCAATATATTTGTCAATAAACCCATTATTTTTCCTAATTGCAGGGCTAACTTTTCCCAAATAAGTATTAATAAATGCAAAATTTTCTGGCGGTGTCATCTGTTCTGAAAGCGACGTAAACGAGCGAATATCAGCAAACAGCACTGTCATATCCCTTTCCTGATTGTCGCCTAATTTTACTTCAATAATACTCGGTTTTTCCAGCAAACTCAAAAAATCGTGCGGCACAAACCTGCCGTAAGCTGCATTCAGTTTTGCCAAACGAATTTGCGTGTTAATTCTCGCCAACAACTCCTTTTTGATAAAAGGTTTAGTTACATAATCATTGGCTTCTAAGTTAAAAGCTTCTACCAAGTCGGTAGTTTGATTTTTTGCCGTCAGCATCAGAATCGGCATTTCTAAAGGCGAGTATTTTTGACGAACTTCTCTGCACACTTCATAACCAGTCATCTGGGGCATCATTACGTCCAGTAAAATTAAGTCTGGCTTAAATCCTGATGCAATCAGATTTAAAGCTTCTAAGCCATTGCTCGCTTGAGTTATGGCGTAGTTTTCTAAAGAAAGATTATTAGTGATTACCTGAATATTAATCGGTTCATCATCGACTACCAAAATTTTTATTTTTTGACTTTCTGGCAAGTCGCTATTGGCTGATAACCCAGAATTTATGATAGATGATTGTTCGGCTAATTCAGGAGTTGTTAAAATGCGAGATTCCTGGCTTAAACGCGGGTGTATGCTGCTCAATTCCGGCTGACTTTCAGATACTGGCAAAGTAAAAGTGAATAGGGAACCCGCGCCTACAGTTGAAGATACGCAAATTTTACCTCCGTGCAATTCTACTAATTGCTTGGCCACAGCTAATCCTAAACCCGTGCCACCATATTCTCTAGCAGTGGAACCGTCAGCTTGTTCAAAGGATTCAAAAATTCGCTCTAATTTATCTTCGGGGATGCCAATGCCGGTGTCGGATACAGTAATGGCTAATTGCGAATTAAGCGGCGATTGTTCGTTGCCATTTACTAATTCTGCTGAGATTTCAACTGTGCCTTTTTCGGTAAATTTAATCGCATTGCCGATTAAGTTGTAAAGGATTTGCTCTAACCGATTTTCGTCGGCTGCTATGGGCGGCAATTCGGGAGCGACTGAGTTAATTAACTGTATGTTTTTTTGATTTGCTAAGGGCTGAGACAAGGTGAGGATTACAGAGACTATTTCTCTGACACCAACGGACTTAATTTGCAGTTCTATAGTTTTGTGTTTAAGTTGAGAAAAATCTAGAATATCGTTAATTAAGGTAGACAATCTTTTTCCCGAAGCTGCAATCAAACCTAAGTTAAAATTTGTTGAATCTGGCAGTTGTCCGGTAGCACCGTCTATTAAAGATTCTGCAATCCCAATAATGCCGTTGAGTGGAGTGCGGAGTTCGTGGGAAGTATTTGCTAAGAATTCGTCTTTCAGTTTGTCCAGTCGCTCTAATTCGCTATTTTTAGTTTCTAAGGCTGTAAAGGATGCTTGCATTTGTGCTGCCATGCTGTTAAAAGCAGCGGCAAGTATGCCTAATTCGTCGGAACGATCGAGCTTGACAGTTTTGTCAAATTGTCCTTCAGACAAAGCTATTGCTGCATCTTTTAATTTTAAAATTGGTTTGGTAATCCAGCGAGAAGTGATAAGTCCTAGCACAGTAGCCATCACTAATGCGGCCAGACATAGCAATATTGTAGTTCTGTTGCCGGCATGAATTTGTTCCATAAAATCGGCTTCGGGAACTACGACGACAATCAGCCAATCTAAACTTTTGCCGTCTTGAAATGGTAGGACTTTTAAAAATTGCTGTTTGCCGTTTATTTCAAAACTTAGTTGCTGCGATTTGGTGATTTGGCGCAAGTTTTGAAAGTGATTTTCTAAATATTTAGCTGTATTGTGCGTTACGGGATCGCTGCTTTCTGTGACTTTAAACAGTTCTTTTTTACCGTTTTGGGTGCGGAAAGGTTTTTCCGGTGTGGAAGTTGCCAGCAGCGTACCGTTTCTTTCGATAATAAAAGTTTGACCGGATTTGCCTATTTTGAGGCTGTTTAAAAATTGACCGATACTGTCGAGACGCAAAGCAGCAATTAATACTCCTTCTAGCTGTTTCTGGCTGTTATAAACTGGTTGCAAAGCGCTGAGAATCAATGTGGGTTCTACGAAGGATATATAAACTGAACTCCAAGTTGGTTTGGCTGTTAGAGCCGCATAGCTGTAGGAAGGATGCTGTCGGATGTCGAAGTTTTTGACGGTGGCTGCTACTGTCGTGCGATCGCCCGAATCATTAGTATTGTAGGAATAAAAATCAAAATTTGTAGCAGGGCCCGAGGCGTTAATCAATAAAGTTCCATCCGATGTCTTTTCGCCAGTGCGGTATTCTCCATCTTGATTGGCGATCGACGTAAAATTAATATAAGGATATAACTGCACTTGCCGCCACAGATACTTTTCCCAAGCTGACAAATCTTTCATGTTCACAAAACCCAGTTTCACTGCATCCAGCTTGCTTTGATTGATTTGGTGCGGAGTTTGCAGATAAGTTTTCAAATTTTGCTCAATGCGATTGCTCACCTCCCCCATCAACTGATCGGCAAGGTCATTCACTGCTCTTTGAGAGTTTTTAAATGATAAATATCCTACAATTCCCACCGCTGCAAATACTTGCAAAACAAACGGAACTACGAGCACAGTTTGGAGCGTCGATTTTCCTGAAATTTTGGTAATTAAGCGCTTCAAAGAAAGAATTGACATAAGATTAATTTAGCTTGAAAGACACAGTTGATACTCGGATCGAAGCTGCACCGCTTTTATAGAAATCATCAGTCATTAGTCATTAGTCATCAGTCATCAGTCATCAAGAAGAAGGAAGAAGAAAGACGCAATAAAAGCTTATGTTTTAGCAATTAAGGAATCAAAATTTAATAACTTAAGCGATTGACTCGTTTTACTCGTTACCAGGCTCTGCCTGGTAATGCAGATCCGGAGGCTCTGCCTCTCTTTTCCTTGCCGCTTCTGGAAACAGAGGAGTGTGGGAGAGGTTTAATTTATTAAATTTTCGTTCTTAAGAACGTCATCACCTTCGGGCGCGGTTTCTATAAGTATTGTAAACCTTTTTATAGTTGAACAAAACTCACCCAACTAAAGCCTGATTCTCGGTTTCTTCCCGAATCGCTCTCAAACCTGAGATTTGTCAGCACAACCGGGTTTCTATCTCGCACAGCTTTCGGCAGTATATGCGAGTTTGAAGTCACAGCAGCGCGATCGACGGCGTATCTTCCCAGAAAACTCCTTATTTTGAGCCATCCGACTTCGACCTGAATCTATTATGACTGATACCCGAGCCAAAAAAACCGGATAAACAGGTAAAAATTTATGCCATCAGCTTGATGTTACTTTTACTATTTTTCATCCAAAACTTCTATCCCCGACCATCCATCTGCCACTCCATACATTCGATTCTTTAGAGAGCGCTGGCAGTAAATTGCTGCTAACTTATCTTGAGAATTTATTTCGCAAATCTTACTGAATAATTTTTGCGCTTCAGTAAAATTTTGCTCGAAATAAAGATCTAGACCTTTTTGAAATTCAGCAGCAGTTTCCTGTTTTAGTTCAATGCTTTGTTCTGTTTCTGCATCATAAATTTCAAACACCGACACGCCGGATTTTTGGCCTTTTACTGTAACTCGATCGACAAATCGGCACATATATTTCTCTCGATCGCCCAAACGCTCTAGAATTGAGTCACTAACTAGAATTTCCGCCCCGTAAACAGTTATTTATTAGCTCTAAGTTGCAACTTGCCAGAGCTGAACTCAAGCAAAAAGCTAGCATAAATAGCAGCGTCTATCCCCAAGCAAAACGCCGTTTAATAAAATTTTGACTGGAAAACGATAATTTAAACCTAGTCTTTCTGTGGCTCATAAAATATCGGACAAGTAGGTTAGGCAGGAGTAAAATTTTTCGGAGGTTTTTTACACAATTAATTTATATTATGTCTGGTTACTTCCTGCTGTTAAAAAATGTCGAATTAAAAATAAAAAATTAGCTGTCTGTCCCTAAAATTAGCCAAAAAATTAAGCTATATTATAGCAGATTTCAGGAAAGTGAGATTTGCTATGGCTGACTCTATTGCTCGTCGCTTGGAACAATACACGATCGCCCGATCGCACGAAGTTTTAATCGTCAAGGCCCAAATTGACGGCGAATTCGACGAAATTGCTATTTTTAAAGGCTTTTCTAGCTCCCTGGTGCGATCGACCGCTTTCGATCCAGAGGTTCCAGTTTTGCCGCCTGGAGCAAAAATTGTCAGTGTCGATCGGCTCCAGAGCCCCTACAACCCAAATAACCCCCGCTATCTTCAGCAGGGGTTATCTTGGGAAACAATGCAATCGCTACTGTCCGAAGTGGGAGTTTAGCAAAACTGTAGGGACACAACATTGTTCATTAGTGTCAACTTAACGTCAAACGTAATACCGGTCTGCTGTTTGACTATTAGGGTTCGATCCCCCCTAGCCCCCCTTAAGAAGGGGGGGACAAGACTCCGATCAAAGTCCCCCTTCTTAAGGGGGATTTAGGGGGATCTGGACTCAGGTAAAAACGAGATTTCTCAAGGCTTTCAGGCGATTGTTGACACCAATGAACATTGTTGTGTCCCTACTACAAAAGCCGTGTCCCTACCCTTAGCGCTAAAGCGTGCCGCCGGCAGCTTGGAAACGAGCTCTCGCGCGTTTGATTGCTTGCTTGGCTTGAATTTGCTCTTGCAAAGTGCCGCTACCGGACTTTTCCAAACGAGCTTCTGCTTCAGTGTAAGCAGCGCGAGCAGCTTCTTTATCAATGGTTTCGCCTTTTTCAGCGCCGTTGACAAGAATAGTAACTTTGTTTTCTTGGATTTCTGCAAAGCCGCCCATCAGAGCGATCGCCACCCATTCCTTACCGGGACGGACGCGCATCACTCCGGTATCCAAAGCCGTCAACATCGGAGCGTGACCGCTTAAAATACCTAATTGGCCTGTGGTGCTCGGCAGAATTACTTCTTCAGCATTAGAATCCCAAACTGTTTTGTCTGGGGCAACTACGCGCACAGTTAATGTCATAAATTGTCAGTTGTCAGTTGTCAGTTGGCAGTTGTCAGTTGGCAGTTGTCAGTTGGCAGTCGTCAGTTGGCAGTTGTCACTGGTTATTAGTTATTAGTTATTGGTTATTAGTAAAAATCAACAACTAACAAATAACAACTAACAATGAACTACTGACTACTACCAACTGACTACTAACTACTGACTAATGACTAAAATTACTTAGCGTCAGCCTTCATTTTTTCAGCTTTGGCGATCGCCTCGTTGATATCGCCAACCAAATAGAAAGCTTGTTCCGGTAACTCATCAAGTTCGCCACCCAAAATCATTTGGAAGCCCTTAATGGTATCAGCCAGCTTGACGTACTTGCCGGGGGAACCGGTGAACACTTCCGCCACAAAGAACGGTTGAGACAAGAAACGTTCAATTTTGCGAGCACGAGAAACGGTCAAGCGGTCATCTTCAGACAGCTCGTCCAAACCCAAAATCGCAATAATATCTTGCAATTCCTTGTAGCGTTGCAAAATAGACTGCACCTGACGCGCCACACCATAGTGTTCTTCGCCTACAATGCTAACTTGCAACATTGTGGAGGTAGACTCCAGCGGATCAACAGCCGGATAAATACCCTTCGCAGCCAAACCACGAGACAACAAAGTTGTAGCGTCCAAGTGAGCAAAAGTCGTAGCCGGCGCTGGATCAGTGAAGTCATCCGCAGGTACGTACACAGCTTGAACCGAAGTAATCGAACCTTCGGTAGTCGAAGTAATCCGTTCTTGCAAGTCGCCCATGTCTGTACCGAGAGTCGGCTGATATCCCACAGCCGAAGGCATCCGACCCAACAGAGCGGATACTTCAGAACCAGCTTGTACGAACCGGAAGATGTTGTCAATGAACAAGAGTACGTCTTGCTTGCTGACATCGCGGAAGTATTCGGCCATCGCTAGAGCCGACAGGCCCACGCGCATCCGAGCACCAGGTGGCTCGTTCATTTGACCGTATACTAGGGCAATTTTCGACTTGCTGCGGTCTTTTTCGTCAATAACCCCAGACTCGATCATTTCCTTGTAAAGGTCATTACCTTCACGGGTGCGCTCGCCCACACCACCGAACACGGACACGCCGCCGTGAGCCTTAGCGATGTTGTTCACGAGTTCCATCATAATCACGGTTTTGCCGACGCCTGCGCCGCCGAACAAACCGATTTTGCCACCGCGACGGTAGGGAGCCAGGAGGTCTATGACCTTGATCCCTGTTTCAAACACCGAAGGCTTGGTTTCTAGTTCGGTGAAAGCCGGCGGCTGGCGGTGGATGGGCATACTTTCGGAAGTATCGACCGGGCCGAGGTTGTCTACGGGTTCGCCGATGACGTTAAAAATACGGCCGAGAGTCGGGATTCCGACGGGAACTTGGATCGCTTTCCCGGTATCTACTACTTCCATACCGCGCATTAAGCCGTCGGTTGTACTCATGGAAACTGCACGCACTTGGCTGTCTCCGAGCAGTTGCTGAACTTCGCAGGTAACAGAAATGTCTTGACCTGCTTCGTTTTTGCCGGCGATCGTAATAGCGTTATAGATTTGGGGCAGTTTGCCGCCTGGGAATTTTACGTCTACAACCGGCCCGATGATTTGGGTGATGTAGCCTACGTTCGTTTTTGTTGCGGTGGATACCATGAATAGTGCCTTTGTTAGGATTCTATTTTTCCCGTTGTGGAAAAAGTCTTAACATTTAGAAATGCTATTTCTCACAGTACCACTGAACAGACTCACTATTTAGATTTGCATGAGCTGGTTAAAAGTCATTTTTCTGGTTGCTGCTGTCGCTTTTTTTTCCCGCGAGCCGCAGCCAAAGCCCCGATCCCCAGCATAGTGCCGAACACCGTGACTGGTTCGGGAGCTACCTCGGCTGAAACGATGAAGTCTTGGAAGTCAGCGTCGTTATTTCCTCCGGCATCGTCGAAGGAGATTTTTGTGCCCTGAGCCAGTTGGGCCAATGTCAGCAATGAATATTGCTCTGGGCCTTTACCGCCGTTGATGTTGGTAAATGAGTCCCTGGAGTTGTAGTCGAGCTTAAAGTCGCCAAATACCGCTTGCTGACAGCCCGTCACCACACAGTCATCTCTCCGAAACTGGGTGTTGGCGGCAAACCATGTGGGGCTGTTCATCAAGGTGCTACTGGAGGCGTACTGCTCGAATTGTTGGCCGGTGCCGCTGTCGCTCCACAGCAGCAGGGCATAAATTTGATTTCCCAAAAATTTGAAGGTTTGGGTGATGGAGCCGTTGTCAGATGTGACAGCGTTGCCGAAGCTTCCCTTTGATTCATCGGCTGCGCCGTTATCTGAGGGTTGAAGCTCGTAAAACAGTCTGGCGATGTTGCTGTACCCTGTGTTTCCTGACTGAGCTTGGGCTACCCACAAGCTGGACTGGTAACTGCCGTGTGATTCGTCGAAGGTAAAGTTTATGCTGGTATCTTCATCGAATTGGATGCCCTTTGTGCCAAACATGAAAGCTTGGACGGGCGTGCAGATGCTGAGCAAGATTGTGGTTGCCAAGCTGGCGATCGTAAAAGATGTTTTTTTGACTAGCGTTAAAGTAGTCATAACCCTGATTCCTCCAGTATTGTTAGGTAGTAAGGCGCAAAATGCCATGTTGCCGTGACGCGAATCGACGATCGCGAGCCTGATATATTTAGGACGATCGTCAAACCTAAAGAAGAGGCTCCACACCAGTGAATCTACATACAGATCTCACTTAAGGGTGTTTTGGAGTAAATGAGTGCTTCTTCTAAGAGTTTTCACTGACACCAGATTGGCACAGTTTAATCTGTAACAGCAAGATTTTCATCCTGCCTAGACTTCCAACCTACTACATTTACTTCGTTTTAGTAACTGTCTAAAGTTGAGTGCAAGACTTGCAAATATTGGCTTTCATCAAAAATACATAAAATTTTTACTCGAGCTTTATGAAGTTTTGGTAAAGTTCATCCAGAAAATATAAAGTTTTTGAGAGCACGTCGGCTGTTCAGTCAGTTGTTCATGAAAGCGGGCTACAAGCTGCGCGCCCGATGCAGAAAGAAGTGGCGGCGATCGCGAGTAGAGATTTGAGCCAGTTTTTTGCCACTGGAAGCAAGCGGGAGAACAGACATCGATATTTACGTAATTTTGACTAATATTCCCAGTTTTTTAAACCCCTAACCCTCGCGTTACGCGCCATATTTTCCCCAACATTCCCGAACGCATCAACCCTGTTTTTTAAGGTAATTGCGTCAGGGAAGCAGTGCAAGTCAAAACAAGAAACCAAATTTCATTGCCCACGACTAAGTGCTAGTAAAAAAAACTGTTTCTACGTAAATCATAGTAATTAAATACATACATTTCCTTTTCCATTCCTAATTATGCGGCAAGCAAAAATAGGCTGCTCCTATTGACATGAGGAATTTTTATGAGTAAAAATAGGATAAATAAATACGATCGCACTTTAAGCCAAATTTTTCAGCATAATGACAACCAACAGATTACATTTACTCGGATGGTTATTCATCGTTGGCTGGCTGAGTGCAGCGGCGGCCCCGGCCAACGCGCAACCCATCGCCCCGGCAGCGGACGGCACTAACACAGTTGTTACTCCCAACGGCAACCGCTACGACATTTCCGGGGGGTCTTTCAGCGGAGATAAGGCTAATCTTTTTCACAGTTTTACTCAGTTCGGCCTCAGCGAAGGTCAAACTGCTAACTTTCTGACTAATCCGAATATTCAAAATATTTTGGGAAGGATTACTGGGGGTAATCCTTCTTTAATAAATGGCTTAATTCAAGTCACAGGCGGCAATTCCAATTTATTTTTGATGAATCCTGCTGGCCTAATTTTCGGGCCGAATGCCAGTCTTAACGTGCCTGGATCTTTTAATGCTAGTACGGCGACAGGGATTGGTTTTGGGAACAATCAGTGGTTTAGTGCGATCGGCAATAATAATTGGGCAACATTAATCGGGACGCCGAACAGTTTTGCGTTTACAAATTTGCCAGGGGGAAGCATAATTAATGCAGGCAATCTGACGGTGACACCAGGCAAAAGTTTAAGTTTGATCGGCGGTACTGTTGTCAACACTGGTCAGGTAACTGCGCCTAGCGGCAATATTCTGATCAGTGCCGTACCTGGTAACAATTTGGTGCGAATTAGTCAAGCTGGAAATTTATTGAGCTTGGATATTCAGCCGACAGCAAATCAAACTTCGCTGCCGAACAATTGGACGCAGCCAGTGTTATCTTTGCCGGAGTTGCTGACTGGACAAGGTGTGGCACAGGCAACGGGTTTGACGGTAAATCCTAATGGCGAACTTGTGTTGACGGGGAATGTTGCAGTGCCTGTAACTGCGGGAACTGCGATCGCATCCGGCACTCTCAATGTCTCTGGCAACACTGGCGGTACTGTAAATATTTTAGGCGACAAAGTAGGAGTTATTGCGGGCAATATCGATGCTTCTGGGATTAACGGCGGTGGCAATGTACTGATTGGCGGAGATTATCAGGGTTTGGGGACTGTGCCCAATGCTCTAAGAACTTTTATAAGTAATAATTCTACCATTAATGTGGATGGAGTGAGTAATGGCAATGGCGGTCGCGTGATTGTTTGGGCCGATGATGTTACTCGTTTTTATGGAAATATTAGCGCTCGTGGTGGGGTATTTTCTGGTAATGGTGGGTTTGTAGAAGTATCTGGTTATAATGTTTTAGACTTTCAGGGAAACGTTAATACTTTAGCTCCCAATGGCACTCCGGGATTATTATTACTTGACCCCACTGATATTACTATTATAACTGTTCCTGGTTCATTTACTGCTCTCACTCAAGTCGATCAATTTGCTGATCCTGATAATGCACCTAATACAATTGATGTTAATCTCATTAATGTTTCTGCTACTAATGTTGCTTTACAAGCAACTGGTAATATTACTTTCAATGCTCCTGTTGGCATCATAACTCCGGGAGTAGGACTGACTGCAAAAGCAAATAATGACATCATTGTTAATCAGAATATCATCACCAATGGAGGTAGTATCACCCTTAATGCTGATGCAGACAATTCAAATATTGGTGGTATTATTATCGATAATGCCACGAGTGTCACGATTAATACTAATGGTGGCGATTTTTCAGCTATTGCCAATGGACAGGCTGGGGGAGGTGGTATAGCGATTCGGAATACTACACTTAATGTAGGAAATGGAAATATTAACTTAAATGGAACGGCGGATATTGGGAATGGAATTTCTATTGACAACTCCCTCCTAACTTCAGTGCAAGGAAATATTAATTTTACTGGAAATGGTACATTTGTTTCCGGTACTGGAGTTCAAATTAATGGTTCTACTGTGAGTTCGGCGCAGGGAAATATCAGTATAATAGGTACTACTGTTATTACTCCAAATAATGGTATTTCCTTAAGCTCCGGTAGTTTAATTAGTACAAATGGTGGTGGTTCGATAAACTTAATAAGTCCCAATGGGAATATTAATACAAGTGCAGGAAATATTAGTACAAACTTTACAGGAGGCGGGGGAGCGATCGCGATTTCAACTACTGGTGGTGGTGACATTACTACTGGTAATCTCTCTTCCTTTTCTACAGGTGTAGCTGCAGGAGGTAATATCACACTCTCTGTTACTGGAGGTACAGGTTACATTGACACTATTGCTGGAATTTTGAGGGCCAATTCTACTTTCGGAAATGGAGGCGCGATCGCACTTTCTACTACTGGTGGTAACATTACTACTAAAACACTTGCTTCGTTTTCTCTGGGTGCAGGTACGGGAGGAGATATCACCCTTGCAGTGACTGGAGGTACGGGTGCGATCGACACCACTGCTGGAACAAATCTGGATTCCCAATCCAATTCAGGAAACGGAGGAGCGATCTCCCTCTCAACTGCTGGTGGTAACATTACTACTAACAAACTTATTTCGTTTTCCCTGGGTGCAGGTACGGGAGGGGATATTACCCTCTCTGTCACCGGAGGAACAGGTTCTATCGACACCACTGCTAATTTTCTGCAATCGAGTTCCACTACAGGAAACGGAGGAGCCATCGCCCTCTCAACTGCTGGGGGTAACATTACCACTGGAAATCTGGGTTCCAATCCCATAGGTGCAGGTACGGGGGGGGATATCACCCTCTCTGTCACTGGAGGTACGGGTGCGATCGACATCAGTGCTGGATTTTTGGATTCCTCTTCTAAGGTAGGAAATGGAGGAGCGATCACCCTCTCAACTGCTGGCGGTAACATTTCCGCAGGTAATGTAAAGTCTTATTCGTCAGCTCCAGTAGGTAATGGAGGAAACATCACCTTCTCTGTGACCGGAGGAACAGGTGCGATCAACACTACTGCCGGACTGGTAGATGCCACTTCCACTTCGGGAAATGGGGGAGCGATCGCCATTTCAACTGCTAATGGTAACATTACTAATGGCGATCTGATTACCGGTTCCTCCGGTGTAGGTAATGGAGGGAACATTACCCTTTCTGTCACCGGAGTAACAGGCGCGATCAACACTACAGCCGGACTGGTAGATGCCACTTCCAGTTCAGGAAATGGAGGCGCGATCGCCTTCTTAACTGGTGGTGGTAACATTACCTCTGGAGCCACAAATTCCTTTTCATCAGGTACAGGCACGGGAGGAAATATTACCCTATCTGTCACTGGAGGAACAGGCGCAATTAACACCACTGGTGGAAATGTGTATTCCTCTTCCATTTCAGGAAATGGAGGGCCGATTGCCTTAACTGCGCCAGGGGGAATTACAACAGGCTTTCTTGAGTCTAATACCACTTCAACTTCTAGCAGCAGCACCGCTGGCCTGATCACCTTCAATCCTGGTACAAACAATACGACAATTAGCGGCGATATTGATGCCTCAGCCACCGCAGGTAGCGGTGGCAATATTACTTTCCCATCACCCGTTATCCTCACTCAATCAACTATTACCCTGACAACATCAGGAACTACCAGCAGCGGCAACCTTACCTTTAATAGCACCCTCAACGGCACTACAGCAAACACTGAAAGTTTATTAATAAATGCAGGTGCAGGTAACGTCACATTTACAGGCGCGATCGGTAGTATTACACCATTACAAAACATCAACGCCAACAGTACAGCAACCACTACATTTAATGCCGTCAATGCTGCCAGTGTCACCACCAACACTGGCGGTACAACTCAACTCAATAGCAATGTCACAACTACTGGTGCTCAAACTTATAACGATGCCGTCACCATTGCCAATAATCCAATCTTAACTGGGAATGGCATTACCTTTAATTCCACCTTAGATGGTAACAGCGATATTACTGCCAATGCTGGTGCATCAAATCTAACATTTACGGGTCCAGTAGGCGGCACAACTGCATTAGGAAACATCAACGCCAACAGTACAGCAACCACTACATTTAATGCCGTCAATGCTGCCAGTGTCACCACCAACGCTGGCGGCACAACTGAACTAAAAGGCAATGTCGCTACAATCGGCAGTCAAACTTATGGAGATGCTGTCACAATTGCCACTAATCCGATTA
>NZ_JAUBRI010000065.1:0-14535 GCF_036701795.1 Microcoleus sp. N9_A1 | reverse complement strand
TTTCAGGCAGTAGCGTTACTTTCAATAATACTGTTGATGCCAATAACATTGGCAGCGACTTAACTGTAAATGGGGGTACGGGTAATATTACATTCAATGGTGCAGTTGGCAATACCAAGGCATTAGGAAATATTGCTGCTAACTCTACAGGCACAACCGCATTTAATCAAACAGTCAATGCCACGAGTTTAACTACAGATGCCGGCGGCACAACTGAATTAAAAGGCAATGTCGCTACAATCGGCAGTCAAACTTATGGAGATGCTGTCACAATTGCCACTAATCCGATTATTTCAGGCAGTAGCGTTACTTTCAATAATACTGTTGATGCCAATAACATTGGCAGCGACTTAACTGTAAATGGGGGTGCAGGTAATATTACATTCAATGGTGCAGTTGGCAATACCAAGGCATTAGGAAACATTACCGCTAACTCTACAGGCACAACCGCATTTAATCAAACAGTCAATGCCGCGAGTTTGACGACTAATATTGGGGGCACAACTCAAGTCAAGGGAAATGTGACTACAACTGGCAGTCAAACTTATGGAGATGCAGTTACAATTGCCAACAATCCCATTCTCTCCGGCAGCGACATTACTTTCAACGATAGTGTTGACGGCAGCAGCGATTTGACGGCGAATGCAATTAGCGGTAATGTTACCTTCAATGGTGCAGTTGGTGCTGCAAGTGCTCTTGGCAATTTAACAGCTAACTCTACAGGCACAACCGCATTTAATCAAACAGTCAATGCCACGAGTTTGACGACTAATGCTGGCGGCACAACTCAACTTAATGGCAATGTGACTACAACTGGCAGTCAAACTTATGGAGATGCTGTCACTGTTGCCAACAATCCCATTCTCTCCGGCAGCGGTATTACTTTCAACGATAGTGTTGACGGCAGCAGCGATTTGACGGCGAATGCAATTAGCGGTAATGTTACCTTCAATGGTGCAGTTGGTGCTGCAAGTGCTCTTGGCAATTTAACAGCTAACTCTACAGTCACAACCGCATTTAATCAAACAGTCAATGCCACGAGTTTGACTACAGATGCTGGGGGCACAACTCAACTTAATGGTAATGTGACTACAACTGACAGTCAAACTTATGGAGATGCTGTCACTGTTGCCAACAATCCCATTCTCTCCGGCAGCGGTATTACTTTCAACGATAGTGTTGACGGCAGCAGCGATTTGACGGCGAATGCAATTAGCGGTAATGTTACATTCAATGGTGCAGTTGGTGCTGCAAGTGCTCTTGGCAATTTAACAGCTAACTCTACAGTCACAACCGCATTTAATCAAACAGTCAATGCCACGAGTTTGACGACTAATGCTGGGGGCACAACTCAACTTAATGGCAATGTGACTACAACTGGCAGTCAAACTTATGGAGATGCTGTCACTGTTGCCAACAATCCCATTCTCTCCGGCAGCGGTATTACTTTCAACGATAGTGTTGACGGCAGCAGCGATTTGACTCTGAATGGGGGTACTGGTAATGTTACATTCAATGGTGCAGTTGGTGCTGCAAGTGCTCTTGGCAATTTAACAGCTAACTCTACAGGCACAACCGCATTTAATCAAACAGTCAATGCCACGAGTTTGACTACAGATGCCGGGGGCACAACTCAACTTAATGGCAATGTGACTACAACTGGCAGTCAAACTTATGGAGATGCAGTTACAATTGCCAACAATCCCATTCTCTCCGGCAGCGACATTACTTTCAACGATACTGTAGACGGCAGCAGCGATTTGACTCTGAATGGGGGTACTGGTAATGTTACCTTCAATGGTGCAGTTGGTGCTACAAGTGCGATCGGCAATTTAACAGCTAACTCTACAGGCACAACCGCATTTAATCAAACAGTCAATGCCGCGAGTTTGACTACAGATGCTGGGGGCACAACTCAACTTAATGGCAATGTGACTACAACTGGCAGTCAAACTTATGGAGATGCAGTTACAATTGCCAACAATCCCATTCTCTCCGGCAGCGACATTACTTTCAACGATACTGTAGACGGCAGCAGCGATTTGACTCTGAATGGGGGTACTGGTAATGTTACCTTCAATGGTGCAGTTGGTGCTACAAGTGCGATCGGCAATTTAACAGCTAACTCTACAGGCACAACCGCATTTAATCAAACAGTCAATGCCGCGAGTTTGACTACAGATGCTGGGGGCACAACTCAAGTCAAGGGAAATGTCACTACAATCGGCAGTCAAACCTACGGAGATGCAGTTACAATTGCCAATAATCCGATTCTTTCAGGTGATAGCATTACTTTCAATAATACTGTTGACGGTAGCAGCGATTTGACGGCGAATGCGGCTAGCGGTAATCTTACCTTCACAAGTGCGATCGGCGAAACAACTCCTCTCACAAGTTTAACTGCCAACAGCAAGATATCTTTAGGCGGGAATGTCACTACAACTGGCAGTCAAACTTATGCAGAGGCTGTGACTGTTGCCAATAATCCGATTCTCGCAGGCAGCGACATTACTTTCAATAATACAGTTAACGTGGCTGGCAATCTCGGTATTGCTGGTGATAATGTTAATCTCAAAGGAACTGTAACAACCACCAATGACGGCACGCTCACAGTTACGAATAAGGTTAATCTAAATATTGAGAAAAACCTGAACTTAGACGGTGCATTTATTCAAAATGGCGGGGGAACTGTTGGGGTTAGCGGAAATATCACCACAACTAATGATAACATTAGTTTTAGCGCTCCGGTGACATTAAAAGCTCCTGTAACTTTTACACTGGGGGATGCAACAATTGCTTTCGCTTCTACTTTATCCGCAGGTAGTAACCCGCTGAATTTAACAGCGGGTGAAATTAATTTTTCTGGGAATGTTTCTGGTACTGGTGCGTTAACGCTACAACCTGCAACCGCAGGACAAAATATTGCGGTTGGCGGAACTGATAACAATACTAGCGCTTTAGATTTGACTGCATCGGAAATTAATTTGATTCAAAATGGATTTAGCTCGATCGCGATCGGGCGCTCGGATAGCACCGCCAAGGTTAGTATACCTAATAATCTCACATTTTTAGACCCCGTAAATATTCAAACGGGAACTGGTGCGATCGCACTTGATGGCACTCTGACGGGCAATGACAACAGCAGTATCGCCCTCAACGCTTCCACAATTAATTTAAATTCTGGCATCAATACCAATAAAAACCCGATCGCCCTTAACGGCACTATCCAACTCGGAAACGATATTAATCTCAGTACCGGCGGCGGAGATATTAAGATAGTTGGTGCGATCGACGGTAATCATTTGTTGAAGTTAGATGCGGCTACAGGCAATGTGCTGGTACAAGGAAATATCGGAGGAACAGCACCACTTTCTGTTTTAAATGTTACCGCAACGCAGGCGGAATTCACTAACGGTAATATTGCGAGCAATTCGGGTTTTAATATTGCTGCTGGCAGCACTAAGTTAGGTGGCAATGTTACTACTAATCAGGGCAATATAAATATTAACGGTGTTCTCGGGTTGACGAAAGATGCGATCTTGAGTACAGCCGGGGGGAATATTGCCTTTGGAGGTGCGATCGACAGTATTGATGCGGCCCGCAACTTAACTCTAGCCTCCGGTAGCGGCAGCATCACTTTCAACGGTTCAGTGGGCGCCACCAGCAAGTTAGGAAATCTGGCGATCGAAAATGCTGGCAATGTGACAGGAAACTCGACAATTAACGCGCAACAATTTACAGCACTAAACACGGAAAAAGTCAATTTATCGGGAGATGTCACCGCAGCCAAAGTCGATATTACTGCCAAGGGCGATATAAATGTTAAAAATATTACTACTAATGGCGGAGAAATTCTCTTTACAAGCGGTAATAACTTCACCGCAGGCAATTTGAATACATCGGCAAACAGTGGCGGTAACATAACGGTTAAGGCGATAACTTCAATTACGGCCGGACAAATTAACTCTAGCGGTATAGTCGGAAATGCGGGCAATGTGTTCTTAGATCCGATCGGCGATATTCAAGTAGAGTTTATCAATGCCCAAGGCGGTACAGGTGGCATCGGTGGCGAGGTGACAGCAATAACAGGCAATTTTTTCCGCGCTACGGGTACTTTTTCCACCCCACTGTCGCCGACGGGAGTTGCTAGCATTTCTACTGCTGGCGGCGCAGGTGGTGGCAAAATTACAATTGTGCACGCTGGGGGAGATGGAGGGAATCCGATTCAACCGTTTGTGGTGGGGGATGCTGCTAGCAACGGTACGGCGGGTGCAATTACAACGGGACAATCTAGCATTACATCGCAGTCGTTTCCGCGTTCTAGTAGTGTTGGTAATATTGTGTTTTCGACTGACGCCGCGATCGACACGACGCCAACGCCAACTCCCCCTCCGACGCCAACGCCAACTCCCCCTGAGGTTGTAACTGCGACTCCCCCTGAGGTTGTAACTCCCCCTGAGGTTGTAACTGCGACTCCCCCTGATGTTGTAACTGCGACTCCCCCTGAGGTTGTAACTGCGACTCCCCCTGAGGTTGTAACTGCGACTCCCCCTGAGGTTGTAACTGTCACTCGCCCTGAGGTTGTAACTGTCACTCGCCCTGAGGTTGTAACTGTCACTCGCCCTAAGGTTGTAACTCGCCCTGAGGTTGTAACTGTCACTCCCCCTGAGGTTGTAACTCCCCCTGAGGTTGTAACTATCACTCCCCCTGAGGTTGTAACTCCCCCTGAGGTTGTAACTATCACTCCGATCGATCCTACGGAAATACAAGATCCCGCACGGCAACCCCCAACCCTCGATCCAAAAGACTTTCAAGGCCCCGAATTTCGATCGCTAGACAATCCCGTTGTTGCTGCTGTCGATCGAGTTTTAACCCTCGATCGCACTATCACCCGTACATTACCCCCGGACTTAGTACCACCCTCACCACCATCACCAGAACCGCCAATAGTCAACCCCACTTCTAATTTAGTTCTGGGATATGTTCCGTCTCCCGATCAACTTTTTGAAGGTAACGACATAGAAAAAACAATCTCGGGAATCGAAGAAATGAGGAACCAAGAATTTGGAGAATACCTGGGGGTAAAAGGCAATCTCCCAGAAGAAAAAATCTTGATTGCGACATTACAACAAACGTTAAATAAGATCGAACAGCAAACCGGCAAACGGTCTGGTATTATCTACATAGTCTCGCGAGACAAACAATTAGAACTAATTTTAGTCCCTCCCGTGGGGCGGCCGATTCACTACAGCGTCCCTGAAGCCAACAGAGCAGCTCTTTTCCCAGCCGTTCGGGAGTTGCAGGCTGAAATCACCAGTCCGGGAAAACGCGGTACTACCACCTATCTACCCGCCGCCCAGCAATTATATAAATGGGCGCTCGCCCCCCTAGACAAAGACTTAAAAAACTTAGGAATTCAGACATTGTTACTGTCAGTCGATCCCGGATTGAGGAGTATGCCCTTTGCCGCTTTACACGACGGTAAAGGCTTCTTGATTCAAAAATACAGTTTCAGCCTCATTCCCAGTTTCAGCTTGACTAATAGCGATTATAAAGCAGTTAGAGATGCCACAGTGCTAGCAATGGGAAGGTCAGAATTTGTTGACCAAAAGCCCTTGCTCAGTGTGCCGATCGAATTGCAGGCGATTTCTGCTCAGTGGCACGGGCCATCTTTCCTCAATTCAACTTTCACTATAGATAATCTCAACTCCGAACACGCCAAGGGAGGATTTCGGATCGTTCACCTAGCAACTCACGCTGAATTCAAACCGGGAAAACCAAGCAATTCTTACATTCAACTGTGGAATTCCAAATTGCAGCTCGATCGCATGGAAAGTTTAAATTGGCGCAATCCGCAGGTAGACTTATTAGTATTAAGTGCTTGTAGAACAGCCTTGGGCGATGGGGAAGCAGAGTTAGGTTTTGGAGGTTTAGCGGTAAAATCCGGCGCGAAATCTGCTTTAGGGAGTTTGTGGTATGTTGACGACGGAGGCACTTTGGCGCTGATGAGCGAATTTTACCATCAGTTGCGAGGAGCCACAACTAAGGCAGAAACTTTGCAACTTACTCAACAGGCGATGATTGCTGGTAAAGTTCGGATCGAAAACGGGCATTTAGTGACAACAGCGGGTAAATTGAATTTACCGGCTAACATACAACAAAACCCAGATTTTTCTCATCCTTACTACTGGAGCAGTTTCACCCTCATCGGAAGTCCTTGGTAAGCTGCCATATTTTAGATTGTTGACAAGATTGGAAAAGCCGCAAACTATCTTGAAACGCATCTGCGTTCATCTGCGTTCATCTGCGGTTTCCCTATCAACCAAAGATTTATGCAATAAGTCTAGTATCCTGTCGGGGATTGTATCCATCTTTCGGCCAAAGCGAGTCAAAAATTATCTGAAACCAGCAGCAGCTCTGGGTCCAAGCTGTTTCAAATTAGGTGCGGCAGTTCCATAATTGACGCGACAACCGATGTTTAACAAACTAGAACTGCATTCGAGAGGGACAATTTGCTGGTCGAGGAGAGCGCTGCAACTTACATACTGGTCGTTATTAGTATCTCTTACCATACATTCGATCGCTCTAGCGCCCGATCGACTCGCCCAACTCTTCATACCTGCGACTGCAATCATGTGCTGCCAGTAAAACCAAAATAGGAATACTCCAAACAGTACGGCCACTGCTAATCCTACTTTAACCTTCCAACTGCCCAGGATATTTCCCAAGCTACTTTTTAAGTTTTCCGTCAAAGAAATAGAGGCTTCGGAACTTATTTCTGGAGGCGGCAAATTTGTTTGTGTTGGTTCGGGGATTTCCGACATCACGTATTTCCTCTGATTTTTGCGACTTGCTGGGAATTGCCGGAGGCGATGGCTCGCTCTTGCAAATTCTCTCAAATTTTAGCAAAACTCGTCTGTACTGGCAACCTCAAAAGGTAGTAGCGCCCTGGAAGTATGTATATTTTATCGATCGCGAGCGCGATTTCTATGCCTTTTGAGGTATTGCACAATTTGTGTTAGCGGAGCCCTCGAAGAGGATCGGCTATTTTGTACCTAGGGAAATAGAATTGTTGGCGATGTTCTTTGAAAACGGCTGAAATGAATCAGCTTTTTTTGCGAACCGCAGAGGCCGCAGAGGGCGCAGAGAAAGAGCAAACAGAGATATATTGACTTTCACCAATCATTTATGGTTTCGATAGCAGTTCTAATAACTCAGATTCCGAAAGTAGTTGTACCCCCAAAGATTGAGCTTTCTCTAATTTAGAACCCGCATCTTCACCCACAACCACATAATCAGTTTTAGCACTAACCGAACCTGTGACTTTTCCTCCAGCTTTGACAATCAAATCTTTGGCTTCATCTCGTTTAAGAGTCGGCAAAGTTCCAGTCAGCACAAAGGTTTTGCCAGTAAATTGTAAATTTATATCGGCTAAATTCTGATTTTTTACTTCTGAGTGCAATTGCAATCCCGCAGTTTTTAACCGTGCGATTAAACTTTGATTGGCCGGAACTCGAAACCACTGAGAAACCGATTGTGCAATCTCCGGCCCGATGCCGTACACGCCCTCAATCGCAGCGGCGGATACTGCGGCTAACTCTTCCACATTTGCAAACCTTTCTGTCAGCAATTGAGCGTTGACACTACCAACGTGGCGGATTCCCAAGCCGTAAAGTACCCGCGAATAAGGTTGATTTTTCGATTGGGCGATCGCACTTACCAACTTTTGGGCCAACTTCTTACCCATGCGTTCCAAACTCATCAATCTTTCGGCTGTCAAATCGTACAAATCCGCGGCAGAATTGAGCAGATTGCTATCAACCATCTGCTGCACCAACTTTTCCCCAACACCGTTAATATCCAAAGCATCCCGGCTGCAAAAATGAATCAGCGAACCCCTCAAAATTGCCGGACAAGACGTATTGATGCAGCGAGTAACCGCCTCCCCTTTTTCCCGAACCACAGGCTGCGCGCATTCGGGACAGCAACTAGGCATTTGAAAAAGTTGAGCATTTTGGGGACGAAGTTCCGGCAAAACTCGCACAACTTCTGGTATAATTTCCCCAGCTTTTCTGACAATCACAGTATCGCCAATGTGAAGATTTAGCTCGGAAAGTCGATCGCTATTGTGGAGAGAAGCGCGCGAAACCGTGGTTCCAGCCAACTGCACCGGTTTGAGTTCCGCTACAGGAGTTAGAGCCCCGGTTCTCCCTACTTGTACGGTGACAGCTTCTACTATTGTAGGCACTTCGGCCGCCGGATACTTCAGGGCGATCGCCCAACGCGGAAACCTCTGAGTAAAACCCAACTGTTTTTGCAACAAAACCGAATTAATCTTAACAACAACCCCATCTGTCATGTAAGGCAAATTTCGCCGTTCAGTATCCCAATATTCGTAATACTCCCGCACCTCATCCAAAGAATAGCAAACTTTGCGATTGGGATTCACCTTAAACCCCATTCTTCGCAAAAATTCCAAAGATTCCCCTTGCGTCTTTTCCTGATTAGCTTCATCTAAATGCAGAGTATAAGCAAAGAAATCCAAGCGCCGCTGATCCACAATTTTAGAATCCAACTGTCGCAGCGTACCCGCCGCCGCATTGCGAGGATTAGCAAACAATTGTTCCCCCGCTTTTTCCCGTTCCCGATTAATTTCCTCAAACACAGCTAAAGACAAAAAAGCCTCTCCCCGCACTTCCACCACAGGCGGCGGATTATCTAAATTGAGTTTTAAAGGAATCGAGCGAATAGTCTTGACATTTTGAGTAATATCCTCTCCCGCAATCCCATCTCCCCGCGTCGCACCGCGAACTAAAATCCCATTTTCATAGGTTAAGGCCAAAGCAGAACCGTCAATTTTTAACTCGCAAACATAGGAAACCCCCCCCAGCCCCCCCTTGCTAAGGGGGGGAGTAATTTCTTTGTTTTCTTCGTTGCTAAGAATAGGCGTAATCCCATCTTGTCCCCCCCCTTGATAAGGGGGGGTTAGGGGGGGTGCAATTCGCTGCCAGCGTTCCTGCCATTTAGCAAATTCCTCAAAATTAAAAGCATTTTCCAAACTGTAGAGAGGAATATTGTGCTTGACGCTAAAAAATTGAGTAGCAGGCTTTTCTCCCACGCGCTGAGTCGGACTTTCGGCAGTAATCAATTCAGGATAATCTGATTCTAACTCTTGTAACTGTCGATAAAGGCGATCGTACACCTCATCAGCCATAATCGGCGCATCAAGAACATAATAAGCATAACTAGCTTGCTGTAGCTGCTCCCTCAACTGTGTAACTCGCTGCTGAATGTCTGGTTGCATATTAACTTAAAAGTGTATATTTTTTTAACCGCAGATGTGTAGGACAAACAAATCACAAACACAATAAAAATGTTAGCATTGTCTACCTCAATCTGCGGTTGTAGTTTCAACATTTAAAATCGATTAACGATCCCAATCTTCAACTTCATAAAGGAAACGAGTTCCCCCCATCAGCTTGCGATTCGCCGAGGTACTTTGCACAAAAACCGCATACTTTTCTAGATTGCTCGGTTTGAGACGCACAGTCTCCCCCATTGGCAAACCCAACATTTCTCGCGCCGCTTCTCCTTCAAATAAATCCCCTGTCGAACGCTCCATCAGCACAATTTCTTTCTTACCTTGGATAGTTTCTGTTTTAGTAAACTCATAAAACCCGCGCCCGGTTTTAAAAGCCAAACCATTCTCCAGCACAAAAGCTTTAATTGAAATCTCGTTATCTACTTCTAGAATCTGAAATCTCCCCGGTTTGACAGCTCGCAATTCGGCTGATTCATAAACAGCAGCGCCTTCCCGCTTCAGCATGGTATCAAACATTTTGTTTAATCCGCGACTCATGCGACCTTCACTGACAACTTCTTGCTCGTAAGCTTGTAGTTGTTCGTTAGATGACTGTTGGTAACAAACTGCTAAAAACAAATCTGTGATGTAAGAAAATTGGTCGAGATTGAGGTGAAAACCGCCAGACTTTTCGGCTAGTTCTTTGTAGAATAAAGTAGCGTGGTTGCGGTTGAGAGCTTGGATGCCGTAAACGGCAATTCCCATCTGTGCTAACTTATCTACTTCCTGACGCCAGTTAAGTTTTTGAGGAGTTTGAGCGGGTGCGTGCGGGATGTCATCGCCAATGAGTACCAATGTTTTGGAATTAGTTGGAGTCCAAGAAAGTGATTGAGCTTCGTGCAAGACTAATTCATAACATTCTGGAGCATCGCCACCGCCAGTTGGTTCTACATTTTGCACAAAATTGCAAATCTTGTCGGCATCGCCCGACAAATCGAGGTGTTTAGTCACGTAAGTGCTGTCAGCGTCGCAATAGTCCCCGTGAGCAATAATCCCAATGCGAATGCCAGGAATTTCATCAAGCAGTCTTGTCACCGTCTCTTTGATTTTCCGGCGAACTTGAGTCAAACAAGGATACATACTGCCCGTTGTATCAAAGCTAAAAACGACTTCTATGTTGTTGGTTGCCATCACTTAACTCTCTCTAAACAACAAGGATTTCTTAGGAACAAGACTTTAATCTTTTAAACATTTGTTACACTTTTCTCTCTTCAAAAGTGGTGGAGTAAAGAGAGGCAGAACTTCTGGATCTGCATTACCAGGTAGAGCCTGGTAACGAGCAAACGAGCAAACGAGTAAGTAACAGTTATTTAATTGTCATTCCTTAGTTGTATTATAACTCAATAAAAAAATCAGCAGCTCTAGATTTACCATTTGTTGTAATTATAACTGGCGTTGATAGCTGCTGAATTATATCGATAAATCTCTCACAAATTCAGATCGGCAAACTCGCTAAATTTCTTGTTATCCCCGGAGGTAGAAAGTTGAAGGCGATCGTTGTTGTGTTCGCCGTTCAAGTTGTTGTTAGCACGGGATTTAATTAATTCTTGAGCGTTTGTTTTGTTGAAAGCGAGCGGTTCAGCGTGTTCTACTTGAAACACGTTAGCGTAGAGGTTGGCAATAATTTGTTTGCCGCCCTGGGTTAATTCCAAGTAGTTCAAAGCTGCTGGAATGTATGGAAAAACTCCGTTCCAATAAAACTTGGCGTAATTTTGTCGCAAATCTCCCGGAGAATTGTAGCCCAAGATTTTATTAGTGCCGACTTCTTCAAATTCGTAGAATAGCGCACTGATTTTTCGCAGGTAATTGGGGTCGCTCAACTGACCGATCAAATCGGCGGCCCTGGCTAGTCCAGAATAATTGTTTCTGTCTTGATGAGTTTCGCTAGCAGGAACTGGGAAGCGGGTCAATTCAATATTGCGCTTGATTTGTTCGGCATCAATTAAGGTGTGGCCGCCGAAGCGTTCGTCAATTACGAGTTTTCCTCGATCGACATGATAAGGAGTTAAACTGGCAGAAGTAGCGCCGACCGGCACAGAAACCATGCCCCCGTCAATACCTGTAGCGTATAGTCCGACAGCTTCTTGGTCTTGGCGGCAAACACCTTTGACGTAACCGATATCGTGGCACAGCAGCGAGATCAGGTAGTGCAGCCAATCTTCCGGCGAGACTCCCCCTTCGCGAATATGCTTGCCCCGGAGAATCTCTTGTCCCACCAATGCCACGAGCATTGTGTGTTCCACATTGTGGTACAGAGCATCGCAGTTAGCGATATTTTCCAGAGCCATCGTCCCTGCCCAGGCGATAATTTCAGGGTAGTCAGGCTTGTACTTGCCGTAGGTGCGACGGTAGCCGGCCTGCAGCTCTTGCACAAAAGCGTCAATCAGGATAGCAGTTGCATTGAACATCATAAATTCTCCCACTCAGACTGTAGTTACAAACTCGATCGAAAATATCTTGCATAGCTGAAAAAATCATCAATGGGAATGACCGTAGGTGTGACCCCTCGGCGTTGAATTTTAAATTTCAGCTAGTCTTCTCAGGTCAGAAAATTACTCTCAGGCTATGCTTCTCACCATAACCTAATTTCCCAAGCAACAGATCGATTTTTCGGCATTAAATATTGGCGAAACAATTTACATCGTTTCACCGACTAATTATTAGAAGTCCTAGGTGTGAAAGTTATGAACTGTCTGTTTCCGAGTTTCTCCACTGCTGCCCTTCGCGCTCGGCGGTCGATCGCCCCAAAATACCTAGGATTGTTTGCATTCACGGCTGTTTGCACCGCCGCACCAGCAATGGGTGCCGATCGAATCTACGTAACTTACGGGCCGCTAGAAGAATCAGTGCCGATCGAATCCCTGGCACTCTTCGCCAAAGAAGGCAAAATAGACTCGAACTTGGACGGCTTTGCTCAGTACGCCAACAAAGTACAGCTAGCTGAGATTCGCAGCGCCCTGCAAGCGAAAGCTGAAATCAGCCCGGTGACTATCGCTCAATTTCTCTACACGCCTCAAGGAGAAGTGCTGCTGAAACGGTTGGGCCGAGTAATTCAAACCAAAGCTCGGCAGCCCGGATTTTATGCCATCCGAGCCGCCCTGATTTTAGCAGCCTCAGATCCAGAAGGCCTGACAATACTCAACGTGCTGCGGAAATTCCCCACTTATGGCATCAGGATTGACATCGCTCGCGGCTTGGGTATCGCCAACGAGCTGACATCCCTGATCAACCGTTCCAATCAGACGATCGCCGGAGTCGCCCAGTTGTCGGAAGCACAAGCAGCCTTAGAAGCCGCCATACCGCCCGCCGCAATGCTGCAGCCCCAGCTACCGGGCCCCTACACTTGGAAAAAATCATCGGTAACTCTGACGAGTCCAAATCGCGTTAGCGAAGCCCTCGAAGAGGATCGTACCTTTGATATGGACATTTACCTGCCGCAGGGCAGCCCGCGACCGGCCCCAGTAGTAGTAATTTCCCACGGTTTAGGTTCCGATCGCATTTCCTTTCAATATTTAGCAAAACACCTAGCCTCCTACGGCTTTGCCGTCGCCGTCCCCGAACACCCCGGCAGCAACGCCCAACAAATCCAAGACTTAGTAACAGGCAGAGCCAGTGAAGTAGCAGAACCAGCAGAATTTGTCAACCGCCCCCTAGACATCAAAGACCTGCTCGATTATTTAACCAAACTTTCTACAACCGATCCTGCCTACCAAGGCCAGCTCGACTTGGAGCGAGTCGGCGTCATCGGTCAGTCTTTGGGTGGCTATACGGCTTTAGCATTAGCCGGGGCGGGGATTAATTTTGCACAGCTAGATAAAGACTGCCAGCTCGAAAACGAGACTTGGAACCTCTCCCTGCTGTTGCAGTGCCGCGCCCGCAGCTTAGAGCGCAACCAGTACAATTTCGGCGACCCGCGAATCAAAGCTGCGATCGCTGTCAACCCAGTCTCCAGCAGCATTCTGGGAGAAACAAACCTCAGCCAAATCCAAATCCCAGTCATGGTAATTGCAGGCAGCGCCGATACCGTCGCCCCAGCTTTGCTCGAACAAATTCAACCCTTCACTTGGCTGACATCGCTCAACAAATATCTGGTATTGATGATAAACGGGACTCACTTCTCAACGATCGAGGAATCCCCTCAAAGCCTATTTCTGCCACCACCACAGGCGATCGGGCCCGAACCAGCTTTAGCCCGCCGCTACCTCAGCGGACTCAGCCTAGCATTTATGGAAAGTTATTTGAACAACAAATCAAATTTCCGCCCGTATTTGGAGCCATCCTACGCTTTAAGCATCTCCCGAGACACTCTCGGACTGAGAATTTTGCGATCGCTTACCCCGCAACAACTTCAGCAGTTCAGGCTTTCTCCACCTCCTCGCATCCCGGCCTCTCCCCCTGTCCTCGCTCCTGTTTCTCTACCTTCTCCACCTCCCATAGCTCCCGTTCGTTAGGGTTGAGGTGCGCCGAAGAGCACCCTGGCATATCTTTTCGCGCGGGGGCGATGGCGTCGGGCCCCGCAAGCTACGGGCATCTCTCTGGTTTCATCAGCTTTCCTGATGACTTCTATCAGTTTAACTGTCGCTCAACCCCTTTACAAACATTAACAAAACCGTTAATAATAGAAACATCATCCGAACATTGACAACCAAATACAGCAATCATAAAACCATGACAACAACCTTACAGCAGCGCGAAAGCGCCAACGTCTGGGAACGCTTTTGTGAGTGGGTCACAAGCACCGACAACCGCATTTATGTAGGTTGGTTCGGAGTCTTGATGATTCCCACCTTGCTCAGCGCCACCATCTGCTACATCATCGCCTTCATCGCAGCCCCTCCAGTGGACATCGACGGCATCCGCGAACCAGTAGCAGGTTCCTTGATGTACGGTAACAACATCATCACAGGTGCAGTTGTTCCTTCATCCAACGCCATCGGGCTTCACTTCTACCCAATTTGGGAAGCAGCTTCCCTCGATGAGTGGTTGTACAACGGCGGCCCCTACCAATTGGTAGTATTTCACTTCCTGATTGGCATTTTCTGCTACATGGGTCGTGAATGGGAACTGTCCTACCGCTTAGGTATGCGTCCTTGGATCTGCGTCGCTTACTCTGCACCAGTTGCAGCAGCCACCGCAGTATTCTTGATCTACCCTATAGGACAAGGCTCCTTCTC
>NZ_JAUBRI010000064.1:0-39729 GCF_036701795.1 Microcoleus sp. N9_A1 | reverse complement strand
GGGGCACTTTGTCAGCGCCTTTAAGACAGAAAATATGGTCTTAAGAATCCTCGTCGCTTTAGCGCGAGGAGTGTCAAAACTCTCCTCCTTTCTCCAACTTGTCCAGTAAATCCTCAGCAACTTCATACCATTTCCGCCTAATTTCAGCATCTTCTGGCTTTTCTGTCAAGGTACGACCTTGGAATTCGGGATATTTATTGTAATATGATTCATCCACTTTTTGATAGAATATATCTTGATTAATGTTGA
This sequence comes from Microcoleus sp. N9_A1, assembly GCF_036701795.1. Classification (NCBI taxonomy): domain Bacteria; kingdom Bacillati; phylum Cyanobacteriota; class Cyanophyceae; order Oscillatoriales; family Microcoleaceae; genus Microcoleus; species Microcoleus sp. N9_A1. The sequence continues at coordinate 39,480 of NZ_JAUBRI010000064.1, read as the reverse complement.
GATTTTTGCGTCGTTTACCAATCTTTTCTTGACGAATTATTTCGGAGTCCTCTAAGGATGTATTGGGAGGTTGCTGGGGCGAAGAAAATTTAGGTAAATCAGGCAACTTGGGCAAGGTGAAACCAGATTTGACTACACTAAAAGCTAAAATTCCTGGCACCAAAATCACACTTAAACTCCCTAGGGTTTTCCAAGGAATTAACTTGAATGTGCTGTTGTTGTTAACAATTTGAGAATTTTGGTGAACAGGATTATGATTACTGGTAGCAGTTTGAGTGGTGTTTTTGAAAGGGCGGCCGACAAAGTTCATTGTCACCATTTGGGAAATTATACTGCCAATGTGAGATAGTTTTGGATCTTTGAGTGCTTCGCGGACTTCTTTTGCGGACTGGTAGCGATCGCCCAATTGTTCTGCTAGCATCTTATCCAACACAGTTGCGAGGTTTTGACTGACTGTGACGTGCGATCGCCAATCCCAAGTTTTGTTATGGATATCGTACAATTTTTGAGGCTTTTTGCCGCTTAGCAGCACTAAAGCCGTGACGGCTAAAGCGTACAAATCGCTAGCGGGAGTAACTTTTCCCAGCCGCATTTGTTCGGCGGGCGAATAACCTTGTTTGCCGATCGCGGTATCCGATTGTCCGCTAAACTGAAATACGGCGGTTGCTGCGATTTGCTTAACAGAACCGAAGTCAATTAAAAATGGCAGTTTGTCAGTATTGTGCTGGATGATGTTGTCGGGAGAAACATCGCGGTGAATTAAATTGCGGGAATGAATGTATTCTAAAACGGGTAAAATCTGAAATAGCAGTTGAGTAACTTCGGCTTCGGTAAAATTGTTACCTTGCTGCTGGCGAGATATAAGTATTTGTTCATAGGTTTCGCCGGGGATGTAGTCTTGGACTAAAAATAAAGATGGATTACCGCCCAAATCGGTGCGAAGCAGTTCTCGAAATCGGGGGATTTGCGGGTGTTGGAGGTTGTAAAGCATATTCGCTTCGCGATCGAACAATTCGGCCGCTTTCGGGCTGTGAACAACCGGAGAAAACTCTTTGAGCACGCAATGTTCGTTGTAGCGGTTGATGTCTTCGGCGAGGTAAGTGCGGCCGAAGCCGCCGCGGCCCAATTCGCGGATGATGCGGTAGCGTTTTTCGAGGGTGGAACCAGGGGCGAGGAGGGATGAGTTTGACATAAACAACGGTGGATTGTTCGAGTTGAGGAGTCCCGGAGCACAGTATAGCTTATTTTAGCTAAGTTTGGTTGAATGGGAGGGCGATCGATCCTGCAATATCAATGCTCTACTTCATGGTTTTATCGATCGTTTCATGATGTAGACTCATCATCATCATCATTTGACTCTGACACATTTTCTTCCTGTTGTTGCTGTGACTCCATAAGCTCTGCAAGCAATTGCTTTAAATTCTTGTCAGGAGGACGCTTGGGAAACTCACTGTGTGTATATATCCATGTAAGCTTAATTACGCTTTGAGTACGATCAACCAAGTACATAAGTCTTCCCTGACGCGCCGCACCCTGTAAATTTGGCATATCAAAGCAATACTTTCGGAATTCCCATTCTTCCGGTTTACTCAAACTTCCGGGCCATCCTTCAGCGAAAGAATTAGGCATCAAAGGATTGCTACTTAAATTTTTTATAATTTGTGCAATACAATCCTGAAAAACTTTCTTAGCTTTCTCACCTTTATAATGACGCTTCAGAAGCTCTTTGTAGGAACGCTTAAATTTATCAGATGGATTAATCCGAAACACTGCTCAGCCACTCACAAAACTCATCGGGTGTCATTGCAGGACTATCGCCCGATTTAGCCAAAGCTTCCTGCACTACTTCAGCCATTGTTTGCTCGTAATCAGGGTGCTCTCTTTCGATCGCTCCAAGTACAGCATTTTTTAGACGAATTAAGGCGTTGAAGTAGTCAGTCAGAACATCAGTTTCACCACAGATTAGCATCCAAGCTAGCGACAGCCTTGTTCTCAGAGAAGCAAAAAAACCTTGATTACCATCTTGATTGATAATTGAGGCATAAATCAGAGCTTTAAGCAACTCACGCTCCCCATCGGAAAAATCTTCCCACTTATTCTCTACTGCTGTTGCTAGAGCCTCTGTGTTTTGGGCGATCGATCGCAACCTTGACTGACTTACTGTATCCGGTTGGGATATTTGCCTAATTTCATAGGGGTTAATGGTAATTGCAGCGGACATTTTTTTGCCTCCGGGCGCGATTACGAAGGGTATAGATTCAGTATAGCAGTGCGATCGATAATTTGTGAATCGGCCGATCGCGATCGGACGATCGCACTATAGCAATCCTAAATCATTTGTGAATTTCTTACTCCCTCCCCTTACTAAGGGGAGGGTTGGGGTGGGGTGAAAATATTTACGACTCCTGCAAGGATCGCACTATTGTATCTTACAAGTCTCGATGAGTAAATTCCTTCGCATCTTTCCCGACATAACTCGCAGCAATATGACCGTCTCCAACAACTCGATACTTATAGGTAATCAAACCCTCTAAACCAACAGGCCCGCGAGGCGGCATTTGCTGCGTGCTAATCCCCACTTCTGCGCCGAAACCGTAGCGGAAACCGTCAGCAAATCGAGTCGAACAATTGTGATAAACTCCAGCCGCATCGACTGCATTTAAAAAAGTTTCGGCCGCTTCGCTATCTTCGGTAACAATCACATCTGTATGTCGGGAACCGTAGGTGTTGATGTGATTAATTGCCTCTTCCACGGACTCTACTATTTTGATTGACAAAATCAAATCGCTGTATTCTGTAGACCAATCTATTTCTGTCGCTTCGGCAATATTTTCTAAGATGCGGCGAGTTGGTTCGTCTCCCCGCAATTCGACTTTTTTGTGCTGCAAAGCTTGGGCGACAGCGGGCAGAAAAATGGGGGCGAGATCCTTATGAACTAACATAGTTTCAATGGCATTGCAGGCGGCGGGATACTGAGTTTTGGCATCCACCGCAATCTCTACAGCTTTCTGAATATCGGCTGCTTTGTCTGCGTACAAATGACAAATTCCATCGGCGTGTCCCAACACGGGAATCCGGGTATTTTCCTGCACGAACCGCACGAAGGAATTAGAACCTCTGGGAATAATTAAATCTACGTATTCATCCATTTTCAGCAGTTCGATTGTTTCTTCCCGCGTGGTGAGCAACTGCACGGCTGCGGGATTAACCGCTGTTTCTGCTAATGCTTGATGGATGACTTTTGTCAAGATTTCGCAGGAACGGACTGCTTCTTTGCCGCCTTTGAGAATAACGCCGTTGCCCGATTTGATTGCCAAGGATACTATCTGAATTAAGGCTTCTGGACGCGCTTCAAAAATAATGCCCAAAACACCCAAAGGACAGGTTACGCGCTTCAGAATTAATCCTGTGTCCAATTCGCGATCAATTTGCACGGCACCGATCGGGTCTGGGAGTTTGGCAACATCTCGCACGCCTGCGATCGCACTTTTCAACTTGCTCTCATCCAACTTCAGGCGATCGTACAGCGGTTTCGCAATTCCATCCGTCTGGGCCGCCTTGCAATCAGCAGCATTCGCCGCTAAAATATCCGCAGCAGCAGCTTCTAAAGCTTTAGCAATAGCCTCAATCGCTTGATTTTTGGCATCAGCGGACAAAACTGCCAATTTCCTAGCAGAGGCGCGCGTTTTTTGGGCAATTTCAAGAATTGACATAGCAGTAACTTTTAAATAGTTTTGATTGTTGAGTTTTGAGACAGTAATAGAATTCGCCCAAACAAATTATGCGGGCAGTTTTCAATCTTAACAAAATAGAGGAAATTATATATTTTTGTTGAGACTCCTTACCGCGATCCGCACTGACAGGTTAAAACAGTGAAGTATAGATAAAATCCCACGGCGATTACCATTTGTCAATAACCTTTGGAGATTATTATGCCATCTCAAGCTCCTTTACGCAAGGCAGGGCGATCGCCCAAAGCCGGCGTTAAACTTATACAGAAAACTGGCGGAAATCTCGTTTTAGCTTCCGGCGTCACCATCACCCTGCTGTTTGGTATGGTGTTGGCGCTATCCCTAGCCTCAGTTTTGATTATCAACAGTCCCGATCCAGTTACCGGATTGGCGATCGCACTTCCCATCACTATAATTTTTAACATCGCAGCTTTTTTCCTATCGCCTTACTTGATGGACTTAACCCAAAATTGGCTTTACAATACTCGCTGGGTTTCCCTAGCAGAAATTGAAAGCCACAGTCCCGAAGCAGCGAAAGTTATTCAGAAGGTTTGTAAACAGAAAAACCTGCAACAGCCGCGGTTAGGAATTATCAACGACCAAAACCCCACTGCTTTTACCTACGGTTCCTTTCCTAACAGCGCTCGCTTAGTCGTCAGTCAAGGTCTTTTCACCTATTTAGACGACGAAGAAATTGCCACTGTTTACGCTCACGAACTCGGTCACATCGTCCACTGGGACTTTGCAGTCATCACCTTAGCTTCGACTTTAGTGCAGATTACTTACTTAATTTATACTACAACTCAAAGGCTCGGTCGGAAGGGCGGCGACAAAGCTAAAGATGCGGCGGGTACTGTAGCTGCTGTTGCTTATTTATTTTACATTGCAGGCACTTATTTATTGCTATATTTGTCACGGACGCGAGAATATTTTGCCGACCATTTTGCCGCTGAAACTACCGGAAACCCCAACGCTTTATCCCGCGCTTTGGTAAAAATTGCTTACGGTATTTTGGAAGAAGGACAAAGAGGAACGGAACCCAGCCGCTTATTAGAAGGAACTCGCGCCTTGGGCATTTATGATGCCAAAGCTGCAACTTCTACTGGTACCGCTTACCGGATTGCGTCGGAACCGGAAAAAATTGGGCGAGTGTTTCTGTGGGATATGTTTAATCCTTGGGCTTGGTGGATGGAGTTGAATTCAACTCACCCGCTTACTGGTAAGCGAGTTCGTGCTTTGAGCACCTACGCAGAACAATTGGGCTTGGATGTTGAGTTTGATATGGGCCGGATTGTCGGCGAAGGCAAGGATTTGAGCAAGCGGAGATTGTACGGCAATTTTGTGTTCGATTTACTGCTGTACAGTGCAGAAACTCTCGGCTTAGCGGTGGGTTTTGCGATCGGCATTGCGCTGTATGCTGTAAACCCGATGATGATGGTTGCTTGTCCTTTAATCGGTTTAGGTATGGGAATTTTGCTCAAGACATTGGTGATGTTCCCGAATTACGAACAAGCAGAACACTTGGATGTTTTAACCTTAATGTCTGACCCTTACGCAAGTCCTTTGCGGGGTCAACCGGCGCAACTACAAGGCGAATTAATTGGTCGCGGCGATGCGGGTTATACGTTTGGTTCTGATTTGAAATTGCAAGATAGAACGGGAATGATTTATCTGCGCTATGCTTCTCGTTTTGGGCCGATTGGTAATTTTCTGTTTGGCATGAAACGGGTTAAAAGTTTGATTGGGATGGATGTTAGGACTTTGGGTTGGTTCCGCCGGGGTGTCGCGCCTTGGATGGATTTGATTCGGCTTGAAAGCGATAGCGGTACGACGGTTAGCAGTTATCACCGTTTCTGGTCTTTTGTGATGGGACTAGGTGCGATCGCGATCGGTATTGCTTCTCTATTTGTCTCGTTTGCAGCTTGAAAATAAAAAGGATACTCCCAGACACGCAAACTCGATCTGTAGGGTGTGCAACGCGCACCTTACCATTGTTTTATTTGAAAGTTTGTAACTGGTTGCTGTCGAAGAGTCTGGGAACCCATCTAATATCAAATCCGGTAGCATCGGAATGATTCAGATATATATCCTCTCCCTCTGTGTACTCTGTGTACTCTGTGGTTAAATCATTCCGATGCAAGCGGAAACGATATAACGGCCGGAAAAATGATTGTTAGCGGGCGATTTTCTGTTTTTTTGAGGGGTATTTTTGATCGATCGTCGAAATATATAATTTAAATGCACAACAGCTTAATTGACCAGATATGATATAGTCCTACTTTTAAGAATCATATCAATTCCGGTTGCACTCATACATGACTGTTGACTGTTGACTGTTGACTGTTAAGAGGGCGGGCACGGGGGCACCGCCCCTACTGACTGTTGACTCGATTTTATGATTCCGATGCAACCGGAAACGATATCAGTTATTCCGAATCTCAAATCTCAAATCTCAAATCTTAAATGGTATTAATAGCCCGCTTGCACAAGTTTCTGACGGCGACTGTGGATGAAAAATCCCGATCGCGCACAATATTTTGGTTGACTCTGAGCTTGACATTTGCCGCAATTTATGGTTTCTTAGGTATCGAGCAAGCCTTCAGCGCCGAGTATGTGGTGCAAGACGATGCGAGGCAGCACGTTTTCTGGATGATGCGGTTTGTCGATCGAGAATTATTCCCCAACGATTTCATTGCTAACTACTTTCAATCTGTCGCCCCCGCAGGATACAGCACGCTCTACAAAATAGCAGCAACAATTGGCATTCACCCGCTATTTTTTCACAAAATATTGCCACTATTTCTCGGCTTAATCTCCACTTATTTCTGTTTTGGTTTGTGCCTAGAAATGCTGCCAGTGCCGCTGACTGGATTTATCGCATCTTTGCTGTTAAATCAGCATATGTGGATGACTGACGATTTGGCTTCCACAACGCCCAGAGCTTTTATCTATCCGATATTTCTCGGTTTTTTATATTATTTGTCGCGCAGTTCGTTGCTGCCTTGTTTGGGAGCGATCGCCCTGATCGGACTATTCTATCCTCCTTACGCCTTGGTTGCTGCCGGAATTTTAGTTTTGCGCCTGCTATGCTGGAAAAACGGCGGTTTGCGCTTGTCGGGCGATCGCACAAATTACCTATTTTGCAGTACAGGTTTGGGACTAATCTTTTTAGTAATGCTGCCCTATGCCTTAGATAAATCTGAATTTGGCCCAACTTATACAACAGCAGAAGCGAAACAAATGGCCGAATTTGCGCCCAACGGCAGAAATGCTTTTTTTCGTCCAAATCCGGTAGATTTTTGGTTGACAGGGCGGGGCAGCGGGATGTTTCCCAAGTCGCTGTTTACGCCTGTAACTCACTGTGTCGCGCTGTTATTTCCGCTGCTGCTGTTAGGGCGATCGCACTTTCCTTTAGCCAAACAGATTCAAAGCAAAATTTGGCTGTTGCTTCAGCTATTTTTAGCATCCTCGGCGATGTTTTTTGCGGCTCACGCTACCATTTTTAAGCTGTATCAACCAGGCCGCTATACAGCCTACAGCTTGCGATTTATTGTTGTGTTGATAAGTGCGATCGCCCTAACGTTAATCATTGATGGAGTCGGTCATTGGGCATCAACAACCGCAACAAAATTTCATTTTAAAAATATAGTTGCACTAATTACGACAGCGATTATCGCTGTCGCAGTGGTGCTTTATCCCTGCTTTGTTGAAACATTTCCGACAGTCGGTTATGTAGAAGCTAAAATGCCGGCTTTGTACAAATTTTTTGAGCAACAACCTAAAGATATCCTGATTGCTTCGATCGCGGCAGAGGCGGACAATTTGCCAACATTTAGCCAGCGTTCGGTTTTAGTGGCAAAGGAATATGCAGTGCCGTATCAGAAAGGCTACTATAGCAAATATCGGCAGCGAGTTACCGATTTAATCCGCGCTCAATACACTCCCGATCGAGCTGTTTTGCAAAACTTTATCAATCAATATGGAGTTGATTTTTGGATGCTCGATCGCAATGCGTTGAGTCTTCAGTATATAAAGGATGATCGCTGGCTAAATCAATTTGATTCTACACCGGAGGCGAGGCTTTTTCTCAAGCAAGGGAAAATTTCCGCCTTAGCTTCAGCAATGACAAGTTGTGCTGTTTTTCAGAATGAAATTCTAGTAGTTTTGGATGCGTCTTGTATTGTGAAATTGACTGGTAGTTAAGGCGAGGCAGAGTTTCTTGGAATGCGTTACCAGGCAGAGCCGGGAACGAGAAAAACAACCGGCTTTCTTGACTAAAAATCTCGGTTTTTAGGTTTAACCGAAGGCAAAAAAATCGGTTTCAGACCCGAAAATTAGTAATTTAGTGATTTGTAGGGACAATCCCGCTGCGATTGCAAATCCTGATGGGTGATGTTGCGGATATCGTGCAATTAAATAATCTCCGCAATTAAAGGTGAATATAAATCCGGGGTCAAGTTCGCAGACAATGAAAATTGCACAAAAGCTCGATCGCCAATTATCTCTTCAACAAAAACATGACAACACTTTACGTCAACTCGCAAACAGGCAGCGATGCCGCAGCCGGCACCCAATCGGCCCCATTCAAAACGATCGCCCGCGCGATCGCCCGCGCTGCATCGGGAACTACGATTCAGTTATCACCGGGAACTTACAGCGCTGCTAGCGGCGAACAATTCCCCTTGCAAATTCCCTCCGAAGTAAAAGTTATTGGCAATGAAACTAACAAAGGTAGAGGCATTCTAATTCAAGGAAGCGGCAAATTTGTAAGTCCCCCCGCTGCGGGTCAAAATATCACTATACTGCTAGCAACTAATTCCCAATTGCGCGGAGTAACTGTCACGAATCTCGATAGTCGCGGCACGGGAGTCTGGATTGAGTCAACTTCTCCGACTGTGGCTAACTGCACTTTCACACTTTGCAAGCGCGAAGGCGTTTTTGCCACGGGAACCGCTAATCCTGCGATTCTGGACAACAGATTTGTACAAAACTCGGCGGCTGGCGTAATTGCGGCGGGAACTGCTAAAGGAGTAATACGGCGCAATGTTTTTCAAAATACCGGTTTCGGCATCTCTCTGCAAGCTCAATCTGCTCCTTTGATTGTTGACAATCAAATTTTGGAAAATCGCTCCGGTATTGTTTTGTCGGGGGAATCTAAGCCGGTTTTACGCAAGAATCGCATTGAAAAAAATACCGAAGACGGTTTGACTGCTGTGGGGAAATCGCTGCCAGATATTGGTACGGCTCAAGATTTGGGTGGCAATATTTTTCAGAATAACGGTGAATTAGACTTGCAAAACGCGACTGGGGTTAAGATTTCTGCGGTGGGAAATCAGCTCAATTCTTCGCGGGTGAAAGGTTTATTTGATTTGGGCAATGTGACGCCGACTCCGACTCCTGGCGGGGTAAAGTTCAGCGATATCAGCACGCATTGGGCTAAGGATTTTATCGATCGCTTGGCAAAGATGAATATTGTTAGCGGGTTTCCCAACGGCACTTTTCAACCTTACGATAGTGTAACTAGAGCTCAGTATGCGGCTATGTTGGCGAAGGCGTTTGAATTGGTGCCGCGCCGTGAGACGACGGTTTTTAAGGATGTGGCGGTGGATTTTTGGGCGCAAGGTGCGATCGTCCAAGCTAATCGAGCTGGGTTTTTGGCTGGATATCCAGACAGCACGTTTCGCCCGGAGCAGAATTTGACTAAAGTTCAGGCGATCGTATCTTTGGTAAACGGCTTGCAGTTGGCGGGCGGCAACCCCAATTCTTTGAGCGTTTATGTCGATCGATCTCAGATTCCCAGTTTTGCCACCGACGAGATAGCAACCGCCACAGAGCGCAAAATCGTGGTCAACTATCCCGCGCGCGAAAAACTTTCCCCCGCCCACGACATCACCCGTGGCGAGATATCCGCCCTCATCTACCAAACTCTGGTAGCCACAAAGCGGGCCGAGCCAATTAACTCTCCTTACATCGTCTAAGGGAATTGGGAGACAAGGGAGAGAAGAAATTGGGGGACAAAGAACTCACATCTTGCACCATTCTTAAGAACAGGCAAGATGCCTGTTCCACAAAGAGTAGATTTTCTTGTGGGGAGTAGGGGTTGGGCATCCTGCCCGCCCTGAAAGGATTATTGAGAATGGTGCAATATCTCAGAAGAACCAACCCATCTCCCCTCGCCCTTGTCTCCGATTGCCTCACTCTCACCCACTCTCACCCACTCTCACCCACTCCCACTCTCCCAAGTCTTGATTTGCGAGTACCCGAATCGTTTTATGATTAAACATTAAGAAATTAAGCAATCCTTAAGGTTCCACTGTCAGATTATGGCTAAAATTCAATTCTCTCGGGGTATAGACGAAGATGCTGTGCCCGAAGTGCGCCTAACCCGTTCTAAAAGCGGAGAGCAAGGCACTGCCACGTTTATCTTTGAAAATCCCAAAGCTCTCAGCAGCACCAGTACCGAAGACATTACTGGAATGTACATGATCGACGACGAAGGCGAACTCCTCACTCGCGAGGTTAATGCTAAGTTCATCAACGGTCAGCCTGCGGGTTTGGAAGCTCTTTATATAATGAAAAGTTCCGCAGAATGGGATCGATTTATGCGTTTTATGGAACGCTACTCGGAAGCAAACGGCTTAGGATTTAGCAAGGCATAATTGATGGGGAATAGGGCATGGGGCATGGGGCATGGGGTATGGGGCATTGGTTATTGGTTATTGGTTATTGGTTATTTGATAATGAATCACTAACAACGAACAAATCACAACTAACTAATGACTTATTCCCTCTTCCCTTTTCCTGATTCCCTCTTCCTTCTTGCTTCTTCCTTTTTCCTTCAACATCTGTTATATGACGCAAATTCCTCACCCCGACTTATCTAAAATAACTGTAAATTGCGCGATCATTACTGTTAGCGACACGCGCTCGGCGGAAACAGACAATAGCGGCTTGTTAACTAAGAAGCTGCTAAAAGATGCGGGTCACTCTGTGGTAGCTTACACAGTTGTTAAAGATGATGCGGCCAAAATTGTATTGCAAATGCAGGCTTTTTCCCAGCGTCAAGATGTGGATGCAATCATTTTTAACGGCGGCACGGGCATCGCTCCCCGAGATACGACTTATGATGTGATGGAGAGTTTGCTAGACAGGATTTTACCAGGATTTGGTGAGATATTTCGGTTTTTGAGCTATCAAGAAATTGGTTCGAGGGCGATCGCGTCTCGCGCCGTTGCAGGCGTGTATCAAGGCAAGTTAGTCTTTTCTCTTCCGGGATCTAGCAATGGTGTGAAACTAGCTGTGGAAAAGCTAATTTTACCCGAATTAGTTCACTTGGTGCAGCAGTTGCGCGGAAACTGAGGCCCAAAGTTCGGTTAATTGACTGACCATCAAAAAATGTGGTTACAAGTCGCCCGAGGCATCCGTGGAGCGAGAAAAAAGCTTTGAATCCTCATCGCAAGCCCCCGGGTTTAGCAGTGAAGTCGCTTTCTTCAATCTAAAATCTAAAATCGACTGACTGCATTCACCGCAAGAAACGGGTGGCTTTGAGCCTACTCTATGGCTAAAGTGAGGAAACATCAAAATTCCCTTGATTCACACTAGATGATTTCGATGCAGAATGCGAGTGTCTATGCTAGCGAAGATTATCACCGGATTGCTCGGGCGATCGCCTTTATGCGACAACACCACCTAAACCAGCCCAATCTGGCAACTGTGGCCCAGCACATAGGACTGAGTGAATATCATTTTCAACGGCTATTTACTCAATGGGCCGGCATTAGCCCCAAGCGGTTTTTGCAATATCTGACAGTTGAATATGCCAAGTCAAAAATCACTCAAACTAAAAGCCTTCTAGACCTAACATTGGACGTGAGACTATCGAGTCCCGGACGATTACACGATTTATTTGTGAACTTAGAAGCAATGTCACCAGGGGAGTTCAAAACAGGCGGAGCAGGTTTGCAAATTCGCTATGGTATTCATGATACCCCGTTTGGCACATCTCTAATCGCGACAACTGCCCGTGGTATTTGTAATCTTTATTTCTTGGATACAACAGACGAACAAACTGCCGAACAAACACTGCGATTGGCATGGAAAAATGCTGAAATCATTCGTGATGAGCAAGCCACTCAAACCTTATGTGACCTGATTTTCAATTCAGAAACTCTCAGCGCGCCAAAACCACTAACGCTGTTGGTAAAAGGCACTAACTTTCAGATTCAAGTTTGGCGAGCACTTTTGAAATTGCCATTTGGGGCGATCGCCACTTATCAGAGTATAGCTCAAATGGTAGCTCGCCCAACTGCTGCTAGAGCTGTAGGAAATGCGATCGGTAAAAATCCGATCGGCTATCTAATTCCATGTCACCGAGTCATTCGAGAATCTGGAGAAATTGGTGGCTATGGCTGGGGAGTAGAGCGTAAAACAGTCATGTTAGGCTGGGAAGCTAGCCGTACAATCTGCGGACCCACCCTCGCAGGAATAGAGCGATCTAACGGTGTCAATCACCCGCCGCAGACTACCTCCGTTCCCAACAAATAACCTCTGTGCGATCGGGTGCATGGGCGTTGTTTTGCTGCGTCGCCTAGAGAACTTTTAAGAACCTCCGACTTCAATCACTTCCCCCGGAGTAATGGTATTCAAAACGTTACGAGCATCTGCTACCAGAGGAAGTAAATCAGGAAGCCTGTTGCTCGATGCTACAAGAACAACGACAGCAACTCCAGCTTGCTGCAAGTTTTGCTGATAGCGCAAATTTTGATCTGTGGTGAGCAGAATTGTGAAGCCCTCTTGACTCATAAGCTGCAGCAATTCACCGTTCTTTTTTCCTGACCATCCCATCTCAAAAACTGTGCGTATCTCGTAATCAGCAAGTTCACGCTTTAAAGGTCGTGGGGCACATTCATCAAGCAGGATTCGCATAGGCTGTCAGCATTTCCTTTGCTAATTCAAGAGCTGCAATTGTCTGTTCCCGACTGACACTAGGGAAATGGTCTAGAAATACCTCTAAGGAATCACCAGCCTCAAGATAATCAAGTAGGGTTCTCACTGGTACACGAGTCCCAACAAAAACAGGGGTTCCCCCCAGAATATCGGGGTCGCTATGAACAACACGGGATGTTAATGTCATAACAAATTTAGCCAACTGGCTACCAGCTTTTACAACAATTGTATCCCAAAGTCATTTGATTTTTGTGAGCAGAATGCCAAACCACACGATCGCTAGCATCCATTTCATCTAAAACTACAACTTTTAGCAGTTTAGGTTGGGAAGCTAGCCGTACAGTCTGCGATCGATCCGGGTAGCATTACTATTTTTGCTACTTGCCGAAGCAATCCGCCACAAATAAATTTCAGGCGGAGATCGGGCGATCGAGAATTAAAGTATTCTAACCTGAGATATTGCATTATTGCCAGTAAGCCTTTCACGCAGATAACGTTTGCAGGCCAATCGACCATTTCGTCGATAAGTTCCGGTGCAGCGCGGTTGTTAGCTGTACCTGAAATTAGGTATCAGACTCATAAAACTTCTTAAGTTCCTGAAGCACATCATCGAACTTAAAATAGGCACACACCATCAACGCAGTTGGACCTGTAATGTAGGCTAAATTTCTGATTGCTACTTGTGCCCCTTGTTCTTGTATTACACCTCCTGCCACTGCAATATCTTCTTTATTGTGCATATTTGGTTTAGTATTTGGTGTGGGGTGTATATAGTCTTCACTAAGGGTTGAATACCACTCTTGAGTAGCAAGCATCATCCCTCCCTTCTCTTCAATTCTTTTTCTGACGTTAACAGGACTAAAATTCCTAAGTCTCGTTTTCTTGTCAGAAGAAATCCATTCCTTTATTGCATTATTATCTTGAAGGGAAAGAGAGAGGAAGTTAGATATCTCACCGATACTTCTAATCATACTCAGAGCTTCATCATAAAAACCCAATGTAATTAGTGAGTATGCCGCACAGGAAAGGTTGTACATCCTACCAACTAGGCGTTCGAGTAGATGACCTCCACCGTGGCATTTTCTATGACATGTTGCTGCTTGATAAAATGTTGATAAAGACGTTCCAATAATTTGTAAATCCCGCTGCTCAATACTGAGGTATGCTGATTTACTCGCAGCAGATGCAGATAGAGAAGCAATCCACTCAAGATGTTCTAAACCTATAGGTATTTCAGAAGGCATTCCTGACTTATCCATATCTGAATCTGAACTTTACTGTACAGCTAACGAGCAAGTTGAGCGGCGACGATTGGACTAAAACGCTGAGTGCGAAGGCTTTTCAGCGACCGCTCCAGCGAGGTGTTAGGTTGCGCCCGTTGGCTCAACGATTCTATGATAACGCCTTTGCTAGAGTTGCTGTGGGTAGTTAGTCGAGTGCCTGAAATCGTCAGTCCTCGCTCTGTACGAATAATAGTCGCTTGTGTGTCGGATACCTGAGTCATACCTAACCTTCTAGGCTTCCCCTCCATTGTACCTCGTGTAAAAAAGAGCGATAAATTTCAGGGTGCAAGGTCGATCGATAATACACTAGAAACATTGTGTATCGCCTGTTTTTCAATGACGCTGCCTACCGGATCTCGTTCTCCTGCTTTGTTCCAAACGCTTTCGCTGGTAGCTGACCCGATCGCATTTTTCGATCGCAACCAAGCCAAATACGGCGATACATTTACCGCCCCTGTGTTGGGGCCCTCTTCGCCCCCCGTGGTGTTTCTGGGCAGTCCAGAAGCGATTCAGGCGGTGTTTACGACCTTAGCCGATGCCTTTGAATTTGGCAAAGTCACCAACGTATTTCGCCCGCTGGTGGGAAATGAATCCCTAATTATGAATGAAGGGCCGCGACATCTGCGACAGCGACAGCTATTAATGCCCGCGCTGCATCGGGAACAGTTGCACAGTCAAGGGCATTTGATTGTTGATTTGACGAAAAAGCAGACGATCGACTGGAAAGCCCCAGATGCGATCGCAGTGCGCGAAGAAATGTCAGAAATTTCGCTGCAAGTAATCTTGCAAGTCGTGTTTGGATTGGTGCCTGGAGAGCGCTACGAACAGCTCAAACACTTGCTCAGCCAACTTTTAGAAGCGATTACTTCTGAGCTGTACTCAATCCAATTTTTCTTTGAACCGTTACAGCAAAATTTGGGTTCTTGGAGTCCGTGGGGGCAGTTTTTGGAGCAGATGGCGCAGATTGACTCGCTGATTTATGCAGAAATTGCCGAGAGGCGATCGCATTCTCTCGATTCGTCTCGCACGGATATTCTGTCGGTGTTGATGATGGCCCGCGACGACACCGGCGAATCCCTCGGCGATCGAGAATTGCGCGATCAGTTGATGACGCTGTTGCTGTTGGGACACGAAACCACCGGATCTGCCTTGACTTGGGCGTTTTACTGGCTGCATCAGTATCCCGAATCTCTCGCGAAGTTGCGCCGCGAGTTGGATGAATTGGGCGAAAATCCCGATCCGATCGCACTTTCGCAGTCGCCCTACTTAACCGCAGTCTGCAAGGAAGCGCTGCGGGTTTATCCAATTGCCTTAATTTCGCAGCCGCGCAAGGTGAAACGGACGATCGAACTCGAAGGCTATACATATCCACCGGGAACGATTTTAATCCCCTGTGTCTATTTAGCCCACCATCGGCCTGAAACCTACGAAAATCCGGCTTTATTCAATCCCGATCGCTTTTTAGATCGCAAGTTTTCCGCCTCTGAATTTTTACCGTTTGGAGGCGGTAGTCGAAGCTGTATCGGGATGGCGCTATCGATGTTTGAGATGAAGCTAGTGTTAGCAACGGTTTTGTCTTCCCGCGAGTTTGTATCGAATCTCGATCGGCCAATTCGTCCGGCCCGCCGGGGAATCACGTTTGTGCCGCCCGATCGATTTCGATTAACGGTTGTGGGCGATCGGCGTTAGATTCATTGCAGTAAAACGCCGTGTCAAGCAAGATATGTTATTCGATGAAAATCCCAGCAACTTTGTCTCCATTCATCGTCATGTGTGCCACAAATTCATCTCCACCATCTTCAAAACTCAGCTTCCACAAATAAATCGGAGAATTACCTTGTTTTATCTCACCAAAATAATTAATTGAGTATCCCTTTTGCAGACGGGAAGCAAGCTGCTCGCTAACATCGTCAAACATTTTTTGTGTAATGCTCGCTTTGTAGCCTGCATCACCGACTGTGGTAAAAAGCTCGTAATTTTTCGATGCCGTGGCATCCAAAATAACCTGCAAACAATCGAGGACGTTTTGAGAGGGGGCTGTCGGGTTCATGAAGATATCCTTCTTTTAGGGTTCTATCAAAATCTTCTAGCTCAGACTGCTGTCTAACTGTGTTAATTGTACAGCTAGTGCGATCGAATCCAGTTTTGGAGCGTCATTGACCGCCACCACCATCCGCTTAGCTCAGCCGCTACGATCGCTTTTTCGTTCTCCCAGATCCAGCCCTGTTAGTAGATTGGAGCGATTTTTGCTTTTGCAATCATTTTAGGCTTGACATCTGTAACCTCATAGGTTACATTAGTAAAGTAATCTCAAAAGTTACAAATACTTTTAATTTATATATAAGTGCTATGAACTGGATATTCAGCCTTGATTGAAAGATTATTTCACATGATACAAACTTTTAAAAATAAAGCATTAGAAAGATTATTGAGGGAAGGTAATGCAAAAGGAATTCCTAAAGAACTTGAAAAAAGGACAAGAGCAAGACTTGAAGTAATAGATACAGCAATAATTATAGATGATATTAGAATACCAGGCTATGATTTACACGAGCTTAAAGGTGATAGACAGGGAACTTGGTCAATAAAGGTATCAGGTAACTGGCGTATAACTTTTACATTTCAGGATAACAACGCATACGATATAGATCTCGAAGATTATCACTAGCCCATAAAACAAAATCTAAAAATTTAAATTCAAGCGTAAGGAAAATTACATGAAAGACATAGAAAATATTATTCAAGGGAGGAAAGTAAGACCAGTACATCCGGGCGAGGTCATTTCAGATGTGCTTGAAGATATTGAAATGACTCAAACCAGGTTTGCTGAGATACTTGGTGTATCCCGTCGCAGTGTCAACGAAATTGTTTTAGGTCAAAGACCAATTACAGTAGATATGGCAATTCGGATTGGGAAAGCGTTAGGGAATGGCCCTCAACTGTGGCTTAATCTTCAGCAAAAAGTTGATATTTGGGATGCAGTGCAAAAACACAGTGAAGAGTACGAAAAAGTATCTACGGTAGCATAGTGGGATATGTTAATCTCAGTAAAAAGAGCATCCGACGGTTGAAACCGCGACTATACAAACGAAGTCCGCCTGCACGGACTAAGAGATAGTTGATGACACTTAAAAAATGTCATCAACTACCAACATTTTTAAACACCCACCTTAACTATTTATTGCCTCAGCAACAATAGTGCGGTGTCGGACTGTATTGCAAGTAATTGTCGGCTGTGCAAAACCCGAATCTACCAAAGCCTGCTCAATATCCAACCCAAAATACTGATCCAAATAAGGCTCCGTACTCTTGAGCAAAGTCAAAATATAAGGAGGCATTTTGGCATAAACTTCCGACTGAGGATTCATATCCATAATTGTCAAATGTCCGCCAACACGTAGCAAACGCCTCGCTTCCCGGAATATTTCTCTAGTCGCTTTCTGCGGCAATTCGTGACAAACTAAACAAATAGAAACTAAATCAAAAGTAGCCGCCGGTAAACCAGTAGATTCAGCAGCAGCGTGAACCCAAGTCGGAGATTTTTGATTTAACAATTCAGATTCTCGCTGTTGGGAACGGTATTTAGCAACTGCTAAGAAATAAGGCGACAACTCCACCCCAGTCATCTTCGCTTCCGGGTAAACCTTCCCAAGAGCAAAGGTACTCATTCCCACACTGCATCCCAAATCAACAATATCCTGCGGTGAAGAAGCAATCTGAGATTTGATGACTTCGTGATAGCTGGCGCGGAGTTTTGCATCCCCTTCTGCACCCGCTTCCGGCCAAATTCCCGCGTGAACAGTACGGGCGGCAACTTCAACTTCTGTAGCAGCTTCCCAACTCATATTACCTTGTTCATAAGCGTGGAATGAAGTTAGATAATATTTCGGGTAAACAAGATCGGGATTTTGGACGCTGAGCAATTCTGCATCCCAATTTCGAGCTAAAAGTGCTTGCGATTCTTGTCGCCAATGCACTCCGATTTTTTCTGCTCTTGTTATCATCATTTCCCGCGCTTGGTGCTTGGCTAGATTAGCCAAAGGCTTGATGGAGAGTACGCCATTTACTAAACGCGAGGCTAATCCCGGAGTTTTGTTAACTGCAACCGTCATATTTTATGTTTTTCTATTTTGCGCCCTCTATTTTAACACAGTGCGAGAATTTTGAGTTGAGCAATATAATGAAACTTAACTTGCTGAGGGCGAGTGAAATGCAAATGTTTTGGGGAAAAGACTTTTTTAATGAACTGCAGAGATCGCAGAGAACGCAGAGTTAGAGAAGAGAGAAAAGATCAGACGGTTGCAAAACTGGATATGGTCGTGTAATATTTATTTGCGCTTATCTACTTAGTGCTGGGGAATTAACCGAGAATCTGGAATCGGATTTGCCGAAGCTGGAGTATTTGGAAGAACACTTTAAATCTGGCTATTGAGGAGTTTGTGATGAGCAAATCTATTGTGGAATTGATTGACAATTTGCCGTCTGGTGGCGTCACTGTGATGATGCTCAAATCTCTCGATTTTGTGGTTCCGGGCGAGTGGAACAATATCACGGGTTTTGATAATACTATTCAAGCGGTGACAGGGGAAACAAAGCGCAAATTAGTGGGAAAAATTCGCGATCGCGCGATCGAGCTTTACGCTAACCCCAACGAGCCATATCAAGGCGTAGTCAGGCTTTACCAGTTAGCAGACAGCGCCGACAGTGCGTTAGGTGCAACGGCTATGGCGAATAAAATGGGCGAAAACATCGGCTTTCTTTCCTTTCTGAGCCGCCTCACTCCCAAAGCTGACACAACTCAAACGATCGACTTGTGCGTCAAAGTGGCGATCGAGCTAATTGCCTTCTGCAAACTTAACAATATTTCCCTTGACAATGTGGGAAGCTTTGGTAATTATTTATCTCATTACAAAGGCGAATCTCTGATGCGGATGGCTGCTTTAGTTTGTGCTGACGGTTTAATTCCCCTCGGCCCGGACTTCATTAGAGTAGCACAAAATACCCTAGGCGGATTGAATCCTTCAACCTTGCAGCAAAACTCAACATTCCAAAATATTAGCAACCTAATTCCGGGCGCAAATAATTCACAAAAGTTCGGATTTGTGACAGCAACTTTCGCCTCAGCGCAAGGTTGGATGAACAATTTAGTACAGTCTCGCGGCTTAACTCCCGCCATAGTTTTAGGCCATCTCAAGCAATACATTGATGTTACCGATGACAAATTGGATTATGTGGCAGCGTTTTTAGACATGACTACCAATTATTACGAACATACGGGAATTCAGACAGTTGCTCGCCGATTGATCGATCGAGCTTATGCTGAAATAGCCTTTGGCAGATTCTAGAAAACTCGTTTCCATGCGAGGGAAAACAGCGAGGCAGAGCCTCTAAATATGCGTTCCCAGGCAGAGCCTGGGAACGATGGAACAAACTTCGAGCGCAATGTGAGTTAAAATAAGCAAATTATGTTTAGCAAACTACTTTTAATCGCATTGTGAAAAACAAATCGCTTCCTTCATCCGTAACAGTCAAGCTAGGCAAATTTGTCTGGACATCAATGTGGCAATTAATGATGTCAAAACTAGCGCCGCCCGATCGCACGGGAGCATACATTCGCCCCAGCAGCAGTTTCCGCAACTTTGTCAGCACTGCACCAGACAACCCTCACGGGCCCGCTGCGGAACGGTATCGCCTCTTCGTGGGTACGGGATGCCCTTGGGCGCACCGCACTCTCGTGACGAGGGCGCTCAAAGGGCTGGAAGATGCGATATCCGTGTCTATTGTCTATCCCTCGGAAGGGGGAATGTGGGTGATGGAGTCGGAGACTTTTGGCTGCAACACGATGCCGGAACTTTACCAGTTGGCTTTACCGGGCTATCAGGGGCGGTGTACGGTGCCGGTGCTGTGGGATGACTCGAAAAAGACGATCGTCAATAACGAGAGTTCGGAAATTATTGTGATGCTAAACTCGGAGTTTAACGAGTTTGCTAGCAATCCTGAAATGGATCTTTATCCTCTGGATTTGCGATCGCAAATTGACGAGTGGAATGAGAAGATTTACCAATCGGTGAATAACGGCGTTTATCGCTGCGGTTTCGCCCAATCTCAAGCTGCTTATGATTCGGCTTGCAGTGAATTGTTTGCTGTTTTAGACGAGATAGATCGCTCGCTCTTGAGGAGTCGTTACCTTTGTGGCGATCGGGTGACATTAGCAGACGTGCGGCTTTTTACTACTCTATTCCGTTTTGATGCAGTTTACTACAGCTTGTTCAAATGCAATGTGCGCCGCATTCAAGATTACGAGCATTTGGGAGCTTATCTGCGCGATTTGTACCAGTTACCGGGAGTTGCTGGCACTTGCGATTTGGAGGCTGTCAAGCGCGATTATTACGGCAATTTGTTCCCGCTGAATCCCGGCTGCATTATCCCCGCTGGGCCCGATCCGGCGAGTTTGCTCAAAGCTCACGATCGCGCAGGGCTCAGAAACCGGGTTTCTCCATAAATCTCTGTGATTATCGAAATTGAAGCGAATAAAATGACCTCGTTCGGGGATATATTTTAGCAAAATTCTTCTCCTTCTGGTTTTCCCCAAGAGATTTCTTCGCCCGGTTCTATTTCGCCTGCTAATAATTCATCTAGGGTATATTTGGAAACTTTCTGATTTACAGGCTCTATGACTATTTTTCCATTTTCTATACTGCAAATTACTGCATCATCTGCTTTCAGGTTGAAATATTTGGTTCTTCAGTACGTAGTATGCTAAACAACCCAAAATCAAGCTGTAAACCTTGTTATATCAAATCCGGTAGCATCGGAATTATTCATCTCTCTTATCTCCCTCTGTGTTCTCTGCGTTCTCTGTGGTTAAATCATTCCGATGCAACCGGAAACAATATTAAATAAGGATTAAACGAAATATCGCTCATTCTAGCCCAATTCATCTAAATAAATAGTCAAAACCTTTGCGGAGCAAAGGTTTTGACTACATTTCTATACAAGTTGGCATACCAAGTAATGAAGAGCCATTATTTTTTGTATACTCATCCAAAGATTTTATAATAATTAGGATCTTTTTTAATAAAAACTCTCAGTCTAAATAATCGATAATAAAACACAACCTGTTTACTTAGTTTGTTGTTGATTTTCTCCCAAAGGGAACGTTTGGGATATTCAATCTGTTTATGGATGTCGAAGTAAATTTGTTTCTCCTGAATAATTGCTTGTCCATTTTGGATTCTTACTCGTTCAATATTATCCTTAAAGAATGGAAATTTGTCTTCGCGGAAAAAATCAAATGTCATCCCAATTCGAGCCGCAGCTAGCCCCATAGCATAACCCTCACCATGATAGATTTGTTGCATTTCAAAAAAGTAAGAAATTGTCTGCCAAAGTTCAAAAAATTCCCCTTCTAATCCATTCTGTCTCTTCATGACAAACATAAACTCGTGAAGCCACTTCACTTGTTGAAGATCAATATTTAGTTTTTGCCCTGCTGCTTTTATAACTTCAATTTCTTTCGGATTTTTAATGTTTTGTATGTGTTTGACCAAATCAGTACCTGCTCTTGCTGTAATTCCAGGAGACCAATTCATTTCTTCTACTAGAGGGCCTAGCAATCTAACATCAGAGTCTAAAAACATACAACTCTCAAATAGTGAGAGAGCTTTTTCAAGAACGAAACGTTTGTCATGATACCCTTTCACACTCTGGAGGTAGTGCTTGAACACCAGAACATGAGGGAAATTTTTAAACTGCTCTGGTTGATCGCTTAGGATACATAAAGTTGTGGAAGGCATATGGGTCTGGATATCTTGAGCTAGCATCTTTACATGAGCACGATACCTATCACCTACAGCTAGAGTACAAAAACAAAACTTTTCAGATGTGTCCATATGATTTGAGCGCAAGAGATGTGAGTTAAACTTGCAGAAATTTTTCGTGAATCCAACTTATGAAAATATTATAACTGACTTATGGTTACTAGATTACTCTGAAACAGTTTCAATAGCAAGGAATAAACAGAATATTAAGAATGCGTTTATATTGCGATCGCAATATTGAAGATTAAACCCTATATCCCTCTTCTGTCACTCTCCGGGGGGGCGATCGCGCTTAATCTTCATCTGGCAATTAATACAAGCTATTCTATTAGAAGAAAAAATGCTCAGGTTTATTTATTATAACAACTAGATATAGTCGCGCGTGGGGCTCAGAAACCGGGTTTGAAACCCAAATCTTGGGTAGGATGCCTAAATTATCACAGAAACCCGGTTTCTTGGCTCAGGGTTAGGCGCGATCGCGTGGGGGGTTGAGAAACCGGGTTTGAAACCCAAATCTCTGTTGGGATGCCAAAATTCTCCCAGAAACCCGGTTTCTTGGAGTTTCTGGGAACACGCGTGGGGATTCAGAAACCGGGTTTCTTACCCAAATCGGGCGTGAGGATGTCAAAATTCTCCCAGAAACCCGGTTTCTTAAAGCCTTCTATTCTTCAAATGTTAAATACTGGATTAATTTATCGCTAGTTGAACCTTCTAAAAAGTCACGATAAGCATCGGCTGAAAAAACTTGCGATCGCACTCCATCTATTTTAGGTAAACTTCCCTGACGCAAATCAATATATTCCTGATAGCTGGAAAACTCCCAATCCTCTGCTTTTTAAACTATATTAGCACAGACTGGGTTTAAGTGAATATATCGAGTTAAGTGTAATAAATAGTCTTCTCCATCCACATGAATCGCCTGAAACCGTCCCTGAAATAGTGAACCCACCCTTTGATAGCGTTTATTGATAGCCTTAGCATAAGACAGAGTAAATGACTGCATCAGCTTGGAAAAATCATCCGTTTGCAGGTAAACTAATAAATGATAGTGGTTCGGCATCAAACAATAAGCAATAATATCGACACCATGAATAATCAGATGGTTTCTTAATTGACGTAAAAAATAAATATAGTTTTCTCGCTCAAAAAAGATAAGCTGACGGTTATTACCTCGGTTATAAACATGGTAGTAATTACCCGCTTGGAAGATAATTTGGCGACGTGGCATATCAGAGGATAGGTGAGTGGCTAGCGGAAGGGGAGGGTTCAGAAACCGGGTTTCTTGCCCAAATCTTCGGTAGGATGCCAAAATTATCGCAGAAACCCGGTTTCTTGGCTGAGGCTGAGGCGCGATCGCGTGGGGTTCAGAAACCGGGTTTCTTACCCAAATCTTCGGTAGGATGCCAAAATTATCGCAGAAACCCGGTTTCTTGGATGGCAGGGCCTCAGAAACCGGGTTTCTTCACCCAATCGGGCGTGAAGATGCCAAAATTATCGCAGAAACCCGGTTTCTTGGACAACGAGGATGCGACTTCTAACTTCCCGATAAAATCTCTTCGAGTGCTAATTTTAGCGTCGGATATTGATATTGAAAACCGCTAGCTAAAGTTTGTTTCGGCAACACTCTCTGCCCTTCCAAAACAAGTTTTGCCCCGTCTCCCAACAGCATTTCTAAAGCAAAACCTGGCACCGGCAACCAAGAAGGTCGCTTTAAAACTTCCCCTAAAGTTTGACACAATTCATTCATCCGCACCGGATTCGGTGCTGTCGCATTCAAAACGCCTTCAACTTGCGAATTTTGCAAAGCGTACAAAATTAAATCAACCACATCCTCGCGATGAACCCAAGAAAACCACTGTTTCCCAGTGCCCAGCGGCCCGCCTGCAAATAGTTTAAAAGGTGGCAGCATTTTTGCCAACGCGCCTCCCATTCCCAACACTATCCCCAGCCGCAAAATTGCTAACCGCGTTCCCGCATTTTTTGCAGGTTGGGCGGCTGCTTCCCAGTCTTTGCAAACTGCTGCTAAAAAATCGTTTCCCGCGAGGCTCGTTTCGTCAAACTCAGCGGTTTCGCTGGTTCCGTAATAGCCGATCGCGGATGCGCTAACAAACACCGATGGTCTAGGATTAGCATTGACGATCGCCTCGACCAATTTTGCCGTCGTCAATCTGCGACTGTCCAGAATTGCTTGCTGGCGCGCCTCCGTCCACCTTTCCTCCGCAATCGGAACCCCTGCTAAATTGACAACAGCGTCGCAGCCCGCGATCGACTTTTGCCAATCACCGGACTCCGCAGGAGTGTAGGCGACAACTTCCAAATTCGGATAAGCTGAAGCCGGAAAAACTCGGCCAGCCTTCGCCGCATCCCTGCTCAAAACCACAACTTGATGTCCCGCAGCTTGCAGCTTCTCCACCAGCCGGCTACCTACAAATCCCGTTGCTCCCGCGATCGCTACTTTCATCTTTTACCAATAATGCACAGTTCTAGCAGTTTAGACGATCGTCCAAACTTGTCTTTGATTATACAAAACGAGAGAGCCGGCCCGATCACCTCGCCACAAGCTTTCTGTATTTTGATTAAACTAATATGGGACGCGAGGAACACAAACCATGCCTGCAAAAAAATCAAAGCTTCTAATTGCTGCCTCCATCGTCGCAGCAGGTAGCGCTGCGGTCTACTTTTACTTCCAGGGTTTGAGCCAACAAGTATCCAACCCTCAAGACAGCGCCAAAGTTGTACCCGACGAAGCAATGATGGCCGCGTTTATCTCCCCCAATCCCCAAGCCTTGGCCGAGTTGCAGCGATTTGGCACGCCAGGGGCTCAAAAGTTGATCGGTCAGGGTTTGAAGGCTTTTCAAGAACAAAGCTTGGCAGGCACTCAAATCGACTTTGACAGGGACTTAAAGCCTTGGTTAGGGGGGGTGATGGTTGCTTTGCTGCCCCCTGATGCTGTGACGAATACAGAGCCTCCAAAACTGCTGGTAGTAGTCAGCGTGAAAAATAAAATTAGCGCCTGGAATTTTGCTAATAAATTAAAATCTCAGCCCGGTGCAACTACTCAAGAAACCGAGTATAAAGGAGTTAAAATTTTTGAGATTGCAGAGCCAACTGGCAAGCGCTACAGTGTGGCTTTGCTGAACGACCAATTAGTGATGGCTCCTTTGAAAAAGCCTGTGGAATTGGCGATCGATACTTTTAAAGGAGAACCCTCCCTCGCTACGCAGCAGAGCACAACTAAGTTTTTTGCAGAGAGTGCTGGTGTCAAGAATCCGATCGCAACTGTTTATATTGCTGACTATCCTGCTGCAATGGAGCAATTGAAAGCTAATCTGCCTGCAGATATTCAGTTGCCTTGGACAGTGTTTTCGCAGTTCAAACAAGTCAAGTCAATGGTTGCGGGCATTGGGGCGGATAGTGAGGGATTGAGGGTAAAAACTATTGCTCAGTTAGACCCTAAATTCGTGCAGCAAAATCCACAAGTCGCATCGAAATTGTTACCCAGATTTCCGGGCGAAACCATTGCTTTAGTCGGCGGCAAGGGCATCGATAAAATTTGGTCGCAAGCAACCGCCCAGGCACAAGATAGCCCGGAAGTTGACAGGGGAGTTCAGCAGGTGAGGAATAGTTTTAAGCGCTTGGATTTGGATGCGGATCGTGATGTTTTTGGTTGGATGAATGGGGAATTTGCGATCGGGGCGATCGGTTCCAATCAAGGGATTTTGTCTCAGTTGGGCATGGGGGCGGCGATGATTTTTGAAACCAGCGATCGCCCTGCTGCCGAAGCAACTCTGAAAAAACTTGATGCGATCGCCAAAAGCAATCCTACAGTCAGCGTCGCCCCCAGACAAGTTCAAGGCAAAGAAGTTACAGAGTGGCAAATACCCCAGCAAGGCACTTTATTCGGGCACGGTTGGCTGAATGAAAATTCTGTGTTTGT
This sequence comes from Microcoleus sp. N9_A1, assembly GCF_036701795.1. Lineage (NCBI taxonomy): Bacteria > Bacillati > Cyanobacteriota > Cyanophyceae > Oscillatoriales > Microcoleaceae > Microcoleus > Microcoleus sp. N9_A1. Next base: position 13,763 of record NZ_JAUBRI010000064.1, on the reverse strand, counting down.
AGCTTTCGGCGGGCCTTTAGTTGATGTGATTACTTCGACGCCACCGCAACCGTTAAGCAGCAGTCCGAGTTTTCAGGCGATCGCCACTTCTTTACCGCAAGTCAACCAAGGTTACTTTTACATAGATATGGAAAAAACCATGTCTTGGGCTAACCAATATTTGCTCGCAGTACAGCCAAATTTAGTTTCGCCGCCCGTCGCTGAATTGCTCAATTCTCTCCGAGGAATTAGCGTAGCCACAGCTTCTACAGACCCGACAACTGCTCAGCTTGAGATGCTTTTTGCTTTGAAATCTAACAATTAGGGAATTGGGAATGGGTAATATCAAATCCGGTAGCATCGGAATTATTCATCTCTGTATTCTCTCCCTCTGCGTTCTCTGCGCCCTCTGCGGTTAAATCATTCCGATGCAACCGGAAACGATATAATTGGTAATCGGTAATTGGTAAGCGGTAATTGGTAATTCTTCCTTAATTCCTTCTATCCGTTAAATCCCGATTCACTGCGCGTTGCCGGAGTTTTTCCTGACCAAAAAAAGATGCTGCCCTCCATGGAGGGCAGCTACTCAAATAAAGCATCTTAAAGTCTCTCAAAACTTCAGAATTAACCTTCAGACATTCCTGATTTATTCGGCAATTGCAAATCATCCGGGTCTACGTAATGACAAACTGCTTTGTCCATGCAAATCAAGGCCCAGCCGGATTTATCGATGCTCATCAACTTATAAGAAGCTGGCTGAATAAAGAAACCTTTGTGGTTGCGGGTTGCGGGTTTGATGTTAACGTGGCTGTCAGTGCTCATGTTTTTACAACTCCTAGTATTATCGTAGTAAAATCTGAAAACCGCTGAGCGGGTTTGTCAATCGTCTAAGTCTTCAAATACTAGCACTGACTTTCTGAGTTTTCCATAAAGTTATTTATTGATTTATTACGATGTCGTAATAAACCGCAAAGCCGATTTCCTCGATCCCCGCCCAAAAATCGACTTTTTTACGTGGTTACGGCTCCAGAAGCCACTGTTTAACGCGGGCGAGACTCTTCCAGTCGGGTTTTCTGTTTAATCCTTCTTCAAAATTTTTTTTAACTTCGTCGAGCAACTCTTCGGAAGCCATTAGGAGTTGCTGAGCCACTTCTACGTGGGGGCGCACTCCTTTTTCTTTGAGATCGAGGATCGCTACTGCTAGGTTGATGCGAGCTTGGGGGTCATGAGGGTTCAATTTAACGGCTGTTTTCGCTGCCTTTTGAGCCGGTGCGGGTTTATTTTCCAACAGGTAGAGCCACGCGAGGCTAGCCCAGGCATTGCCATTTTTGGGAGCTTTTTCGCACACTTCTTTAAACACGGGGATCAGATTCGCCGGGGCTTCGCCAGCTTGGTAGCGATCGAAACCGTCTTTAAACAATTCTTCAGGGGTCATTCGATTTTAGATTTTAGATTTGGGATGTTGCACGGAAAAGGGCATGGGGCAGTTAACAATTTTCTGCCCCATGCCCTATTTTCCAATTTATGTAGAAAATGAACTGCCACAACCGCAAGTTTGAGTTGCGTTGGGGTTAGTAAACTGAAAACCGCCCCCGATCATAGCATCGCTGAAGTCGAGAACCAAACCGTAGAGATAAAGAATGCTCTTGCGATCGCAAACTACCTGAAAACCGTCGTAGTCGAACACTTCATCGTCGGATTTCACAGTGCTGGGATCTGCGAAATCCATCACGTAGGACATTCCAGAGCATCCGCCCTGGCGCACCCCTACCCGCAAGCAGAGGTCTTTACCTTGTTTTTCTCTCAGGGCTAAAACTTGACGGACAGCAGAGTCCGTCATTTGAATGCCGCGCTTTTCAGAAATGGCTTGAGTCATAATTTGCCGAACTCTTGAGACTGTCTAATGCAAAGAGTTTAATCTTATTGCTCCATTGTACAGGCATTCGCCAGAAGGCATTCGGTTAGATGCTGAAGGCAGAATTTTTACCTTCTAATTTTTAATTCCCGTGGGGCCTCGTTCCCCAGCTCGATGTCCTCTCCCCCTATAGGGTTTATGATTGATAAGCAGCGGTTGACCGGCTACCGGCACCGCAACAATGCTTCACCCAACGGGCTTACTCTATGGCAGCGCTGAATCGCACTACTCTTCGTCGGCTACAAAACTTACCTCAAATTCCCAGCGTGTGGGAGGGCGATCGCCGACCCTTATCTAATGCTGACTCGCACATGATGCTAGATGACGACGACGTTCTAGAAGCTGGTGGCGAGTGCATTCTCTGGGTCGATGGCTCCGAAGGAGTCGTGAGGGCTATGGACATGGTAGGCCCAGATGCCGGCCCAGAGGCGCTCGTCCGGGCCCTGCTACGGGCAATGGAACATCCCCAAAGTCCGGCTCCCGCAGTCCGGCCCCAAAAAATAGTAGTCAAAAACCGAGAGATTCAATTTTATCTGCGGGGCGTACTTCAAGATTTAGGCATTTCGATTGACTACGTGCCGGAATTGCCCCTAATTGACGAAATATTTCGCGGCATGGAAGAGGTCGCGATCAACAGACCTCCTGAGTTGCCCCCTCAGTATGCTGAAGTTTTAATGGAAAAAGCTGCTCAAATTTGGCAAGATGCTCCGTGGCGGACTTTGAGCGAACACCAAATTATATCTATTGAAATCAATCAGTGGGATGTCGCCAGCCTCTACGTGTCCGTATTGGGGCAAGGCAGAATGGATTACGGAGTTTTACTGTACCGTTCTCTAGAATCCTTGAAACGGTTTCGAGAACGAGTCGTCAACGATGAATCTTTTGAAGATTTGGAACAGGCTTTTTTAGGGCAAGACTGTTTGTTTGTTACCTTTGAAAGTGCAGCAGATATTGATGAGGAAGACGACGAGGACGAAATTGATTTAGCCGATTTGCCTCCATCGGAAATTGAACCAAATTTCGGCAACCTACATCCTTTAGAAGGATTGCGATCGATTCTTTACGAAGAAGAAGCCCTCACGATGTTAGTTGCTCTCGAAGCATTTCACCGCTTTTTCCGCAACGGTCGCCGGAAATTGGGATCAGACACGTTTCCCAGTCTTAGCAGTCGCTACCGCATCCCAGTTCCGCAGTCTGACGGAGAAATTCAACAGGTATCCGTTAAAGTTTCCACGATGCCCGAGGTATCAGACGAATTATTACAGATGCTCGGTGATGACGATGATGACGATGATGACGATGACGATGATGATGATGAATTTGACAAGCCACTGCTGCGGGACGATTTGGTGCCACAAAATTCATTTTTGAGTCTCGGCGCCGTACCTTGGGAAACGGTAGATTTCCTGCGCCAAAGTGTCCAGTTTCACCAAGGTGCAGAAATTGATATTAATACCGCCGGAGATGGTTTGCCGGTGGTGATGATCCAAACTTCTCATCCGAAGGCAAAAACTATGATTCAGGATTTGAAAGAAGCTGGAGGCGTGAAGGGGATTGGTTTTAATCCGGGCGAAAATCCTTTTCAGGATGAGCAATACGACTTGGGTATTTTGCAAACTAAAAATGGGGATCTGTATTTGTTTGGGGAGTTTAATGAAGACGATCCGGTGCATCAGGAAGCTCGCAAGAAGTGGGACCGTCGCTGTAAATCAACCAACGGTTGGTGCGGTTTGATTATTGCTAAAGGGTTGATGGGTGCTTCTCGCGGTCAGCCTCAGTTTAAGGATATGATCGCTTTGCTTGAGGTGCGTTGGGTGTCTGCTAAAGAGTTGGGAATTGGGAGGCTTCAGTTGATGCCGATGTTTTAAAGTTAGTTGACTGTTGGCAGTTGGCAGTTGGCAGTTGGCAGTTGGCAGTTGTTAATTGCTTGGGACTGCTAATAACCAATAACCACTAACCAATAACATTAGTCAGCAGTCAACCGTCATCAGTCATTTTTTTTAATTTGAATGAGCAAGGAAAATGATTATGTCAAATTCTACTCAAAAGCGAGAAGTGTTAGTCGCCCTTGATGCTGAATTCGCGGAGAAAATAGACCAGCTTACTGATAATTGGACGGAGGCGATCGAACAAGCTCTCCGTCTCTGGTACGCTAAGCAAATAGAAGATAAGTTGCGGAAATTTTATCTCAACCGCAGCCAAGAAGATATTGACTTTGAAGAAGAATGGGCAACATTTGCCGAGGGACAAATGGAAGAAATTTTAAGAGAGGAAGGTCTTTGATACAATGACAGAAGCTTATCCGCAACAAGGCGAAGTTTATCTTGTGAGAGCTTTGCGAGCGATAGGAGATACCAAAAAACGTCCTGTTGCTGTCGTTTCCATAAATAGCCGCAATGAATTAAGCCGCACTGTACTGATTGTGCCTTTTACTAGCGATTTGAGCGTGGGGGAAACTCCGACTCGGATTGTGATTCCTGCGGGTGTAGGAGGGTTAGAATCGGACTCACTCGCTGTCTGCGAGCAAATTCTAGCAGTCCAAAAAACTTATCTGGAACAAGGCCCTTACGGTGAAATTAGTGCGGATTTTTTGGCAAGAATTCAGAGAGGGGTACAAGTGTCGATCGGCATTTATGAACTTTGAATGTTTCGGAAATTCTAAATTTTGTTACAATTTGTAAAAACACTGTAAAGGATAGGTAAAATGCGGGTTGCGATCGCAGGTGCGGGACTGGCTGGAATGACCACAGCAGTCGATTTAGTTGATGCTGGCCACGAAGTAGAAATTTTTGAATCCCGCCCCTTTGTCGGCGGCAAAGTCGGCAGTTGGGTAGATCCCGACGGTAATCATGTTGAAATGGGTTTACACGTCTTCTTCGGCTGCTATTATAACTTATTTGCTCTGATGAAAAAAGTGGGAGCTTTTGACGATTTGCTCCTCAAAGATCACGTCCACACTTTTATAAATCGAGGCGGCGAAACCGGTTCTTTAGATTTTCGCTTTCCGGTGGGTGCTCCGTTGCACGGTTTGAAGGCGTTTTTCACGACATCTCAGCTATCCGTACAAGACAAAATTCAAAATGCGATCGCCCTGGGAACTAGCCCCATCGTCCGAGGTTTGATCGACTTTGATGGAGCGATGAAAACGATCCGCAATTTAGATAAAGTTAGCTTTGCTGACTGGTTCCGGGGTCAAGGCGGCAACCAAAACTCGCTCAAAAGAATGTGGAATCCGATCGCCTATGCACTAGGTTTCATCGACACCGAAAATATTTCTGCCCGGTGTATGTTGACAATCTTCCAATTCTTTGCTACAAAAACCGAAGCCTCTGTCATGCGGATGCTAGCCGGTTCTCCCAACGAATATTTGCACAAACCAATTGTGGCATATTTGGAAAGCAAAGGAACCAAAATTTACACGCGACGCAGAGTTCGAGAAATTCAGTTTCAAGAAGCCGAAGAAACGCGCGTGACAGGTCTGGTAGTAGCTAACGGCGAAACAGAAGAAAATATCACCGCAGACGCTTACGTTTTCGCCTGCGACGTTCCTGGAATTCAGAAAATATTGCCCCCAGCTTGGCGAAAGTGGTCGGAATTTGACAACATTTATAAGTTAGATACGGTGCCGGTTGCTACTGTACAATTACGGTTCGACGGTTGGGTAACGGAACTGGAAGATGAAGCCAAGCGCAAACAGTTGAGCCACGCTGTAGGCATCGATAATTTGCTATATTCAGCAGATGCAGATTTTTCTTGTTTTGCAGATTTGGCACTAACAAGTCCCAAGGATTATTATAAAGAAGGACAAGGTTCTCTGTTGCAATTGGTTCTGACACCGGGGGATCCGTTTATCAAACAAAGCAATGAGGCGATCGCCCAACACGTACTCAAGCAAGTTCAGGATTTATTTCCCTCAGCACGGGAATTAAACATGACTTGGTACAGTGTAGTTAAGTTGGCTCAATCTTTGTATCGCGAAGCACCAGGAATGGATGTTTTCCGCCCTGCTCAAAAAACTCCGATCGCCAATTTCTTTCTAGCAGGAAGTTACACTCAGCAAGACTATATTGATAGTATGGAAGGAGCGACACTTTCCGGGCATCAAGCGGCCAAGGTAATTCTCGAAGCTTACAGGCATTAGTCATTAGTCCTCTCGATTCGATCCCCTCTAACCCCCCTTAATAAGGGGGGGACAAGATTCTTCTCAAAGTCCCCCTTATTAAGGGGGATTTAGGGGGATCGAGACTTGACAACAAATGAGAAATCTAAAATCTAAAATAGAATGACTAATTGGTTAGAACATAGCGTACAAGTAGAAGTGGCAATTCCTATTGAATTATCGTGGGAACTTTGGTCTGATTTAGAGCAAATGCCACGGTGGATGAAATGGATAGAATCTGTTCGTATTCTCGAAGAAGATCCAGAATTGTCGCGCTGGAAACTCGCAACGGGCGGGTTAGAATTTAGCTGGCTTTCTCGGATTGTCAAATTAGTGCCGAATCAGATAATTCAGTGGGAATCGGTAGACGGTTTGCCCAATCGTGGTGCGGTGCGATTTTACGATCGCAAAAACAGCAGCATTGTCAAACTGACGGTGGCCTATGGAGTTCCCGGCTGGCTGGCAACATTGATGGACAATTCATTTGTAGGGCGAGTTGTTGAATCGACTATTCAGGCTGACTTGGAAAGGTTTAAAGAGTATGCTTTGAAAGTTAAGGCGACATCTTGAATTCTGAGGACTGAAGTCCTGACTACAAACAGGAAATTGCTTTGTAGTCAGGAATTGAGTCCTTTAATTTTAATTGTAACGCGAGAGATCAGACTCGGCGGTTGAAACCACGACTACACAAACGATGTCCGCCTCCGCGGACTAAGAAATCAAGGAGATATTTAAGTCGGATTTAGTATTGCCTCAGATCAGACTCGGCGGTTGAAACCGCGACTACACAAACGATGTCCGCCTCCGCGGACTAAGAAATCAAGAGGGTATTTAAGTCGGATTTGGTATTGCCTCAGTATCATAGAGATATGCTGCTGATTGCTTCCCGGTTCAGTTATGAGTTATTGCCTCAACCCCGCCTGTCAAAACCCGCAAAATGCCGATCGCACTCAATTCTGCCTGAGTTGCGGCTCCAAACTGTTGCTGAGAGAGCGTTACCGCGCCATCAAACCCCTGGGGCGTGGCGGTTTCGGCCGCACTTTTTTAGCAGTAGACGAAGACAAACCCTCAAAACCGCGCTGTGCAATCAAACAGTTTTTCCCGCTATCCCAAGGAACCAGCAGCAGCGAAAAAGCAGCAGAATTATTCAACCGAGAAGCCGTGAGGCTGGACGAATTGGGGAAACACCCGCAAATTCCCGAATTGCTGGCGCACTTTCAGCAGGAACGCTATCAGTATTTGGTGCAAGAATTTATAGAAGGTGAGAATTTACAGCAAGAATTGGCGCGGACTGGGCCTGTCAGCGCAAGTCAAATTCTAGGTATGCTGAATGATTTACTACCAGTATTGCAGTTCGTGCACTCGCGCAGTGTAATTCACCGAGACATTAAACCGCCCAATATTATCCGCCGCCGCATTTCTCAAACTCCAATTATTTATACTTACCCAACATTAACCGGGGAATTAGTTTTAGTTGATTTTGGCGCTGCCAAACTTGTGGAAGGTTTGAGAGAAACTGGTACAGTCATCGGTTCGCCCGAATTCGTCGCGCCGGAACAAATTAGAGGTCAAGCGGTTTATGCGAGCGATTTGTACAGTTTGGGCGTAACTTGCATTTATTTGCTGACTCAAATATCTCCGTTTGATTTGTTCGATATCAATCAAGATGTTTGGGTTTGGCGAGATTTTTTGAAGGTTCAAATCGATCCGAAATTAAGTCGCATTCTCGACAAAATGATCGAACCAAGTCTCAGTCGCCGTTACAAATCTGTAGCTGAAGTTCTCCAAGATTTGCAGCCGCAGCAGTCGGCTGTGCAAATTCCCCCGACTCCGGTAGCTGCTGCAATTCCCGCGCCGCAGAGGATGCCTGCGGTGCAGAATGCCGTACCGCCAACGGTTGCAGGCACAATCATACCCGTGCCACCGATGCAGCGGGTTGTGCCGACGCGCGCGCCTACTTGGAGGTGCGTTCACACTCTGGTAGGTCATTCCCAGGCTGTCACGTCGGTAGCTTTTAGTCCCGACGGCGCGACTTTAGCTAGCGGGAGTGAGGATAAGACGATTGAGATGTGGAAGTTGGAGGCGGGTAAGCGGTGGTACACTCTCACGGGTCATTCTGACTGGGTGACTTGTGTGGCGTTTAGTCCTGATGGTGCGACTTTGGCTAGCGGCGGCCGGGATAAAACTATTCAAATTTGGGATTTGAATAAGGGTAAGTGGTGGTACGCTTTGCGCGGTCATGAGGATCGGGTTTATGCTGTGGCGTTCAGTCGCGACGGTCAGGTTTTGGCTAGTGGTAGTCGGGACAAGACTGTGCAGTTGTGGAATTTGAATAAGGGTAGGCCGATGTCGGCTTTAAGCGGTCACGCCGGTGGGGTTGAGGCGGTGGCTTTTAGTCCTGGTGGGGAGTTTTTGGCTAGTGGTAGTCGGGATAAGACTGTGCAGTTGTGGGATTGGCAAAATGGTCGATCGATTTGTACTTTAGCAGAGCACGGGGATTGGGTGCGGGCGATCGCCTTTGCAGCAACTTCCTCTTCTATCTCCCCCCTTTCTCAAGGGGGGGCTGGGGGGGTTTTGGCGACGGGGAGTCGGGATGGTACGGCGAAGCTGTGGCGGGTGGATGCTGACGGGCGAGGTAGGCTGCTGCGGAGTATGAGGGACAATTCTGGGGATGTTTTGTGTGTGGCGTTAAGCCCGGATGGTCGGGTTTTGGCGACGGGGAGTCGGGATGGTTCGATTTATTTGTGGGATGCGGCGACGGGGGGTTTGCTGGAACTTCTGACGGGGCACGGGGGGGAGGTTTTGTCGGTGGGGTTTGGTGCTGATGGGTGTTTGGCTAGCGGTTCGGGCGATCGAACTGTTAAGATTTGGCGGATTGGGAATTAGGGCGGTGGCTGCGGGTGTCTGCTGGGAAAATTTTATATTTATGCTTGACAGGCGATCGAAGGTTGTGCTAGATTATTAATTGGTGAGGACACATAGCTCAGTTGGTTAGAGCACTACGTTGACATCGTAGGGGTCACTGGTTCGAGTCCAGTTGCGTCCATCCCAAAACCCGCTTTCTAGGCGGGTTTTGAGTTTTCTATAACCTAATGGGCTGCTATACTATTCTCAATCAGGGGTGACAATAAGTGACAATCCCAGACATTAAATGCGATAAATCTGCGATATGCCCAAAGGTTCTGTAAATGTAGAAGTTTTCAAGGATCGGCTACGGTTAGCGTGGTCGTGGGAAGGTAAACGCTTTTGGCTCTACATTGGTTTGCCTGATACGATCGTCAATCGTAAAGTCGCTTCTATGAAAGCCAGCCAAATCGAGCTAGACATTGCTAGTGGTAATTTTGACCCCTCCCTCGCCAAGTACAAGCCCCAGAAACAAGAATCTATTTCTGTTTCTGAGCTTTTTGACCAATTTGTCGAATATAAACGCCGTAAAATAGAGGCTGATACTTTTGCTAAATATACGGCCTTTCAGAAACACGTTTCTGTGTTTTTCAAAAGCAAAACAACAATTTCTGTTTCCGAAAGTGTTGCTGAAAATTTTAGAGATTGGTTATTGTCCGATCGCTCCCTTGAACCTGTGACGGTACGCGAACGGATTATCATGATGAACGCTTGCTGGGAATGGGCACACAAAAAGAAGCTGGTTCTCGAAAATCCTTGGGCTGATGTTAAGGTTTCAGTCCCGCCAAAACAGCGCCCCGAACCGTTCACCCTTACAGAAATGAGCGCCATCGTTCATAAATTTCGTTCTGACTCAAACTTCAGTAACTACGCGGATTATGTGGAGTTTAAATTTGGCGTCGGTCTTCGCACTCCTTGAAGCTGCTGCGCTGCAATGGCGACATTGCTCACCTGAATGCGATCGCATCTGGATCGGAGAAAGTTTGAGTAATGGTGGCTCTCGCAAATCAACCAAAACTAACAAGGCGCGCACGGTCCCGCTAACACCAAGGCTGCAACAGCTATTACTTGATCGGCGACCAATTGAGACGCTGCCCGACAATTTAATTTTCACCAGTAGCGAAGGTAGAGCGATCGACTCCAAAAATTTCTGCAACCGCTACTGGAAACCTGCGCTTGCATCCCTTGGAATTGATTACCGAAAACCTTACAACACCAGGCACACGCTAATTTCTCACGGCTTGGAAGCTGGCATGAATCCCGTGGCGATCGCATCCCTCACTGGCCACAATGTTCGCACTCTGTACGAAAACTATGCCGGATTGGTCAACTCACCACAATTGCCTGATTTTTTCCCGGTTTTGAACCCGGTTTCAGATGCTGATTTTGTGGTAATTCCATCTGATATCTCTGAATAAAACTCAGATGTTCAGGATGATTAATATCCCCATTACAACTTATTAATTGATTCAACAAAATAGGATTATAGAGAATTTTCCCGCTTGGGTTGCGTCCCCAGTGAATCCCTTCTATAAGTTTTTTTTGTTGTCGGTATCGCATTAAGGTTCGATCGCAGCAGTTGAGAATTTGGCAGGCAGTCTTTGCATCACAGAAATTATTCATTTGGATTTTGATTTGAATTGAGTAAACTTTTGATTACGTTGTCTTTGATCATGTTTTGTCGCATTAGTTCAACTAAGAGGACTCGTGCTTCTTCTACTGAAAGTGATTGAGCTTGAGAAGCGTAGATTCTTAATCGAAGTTGTTGCTCAAGTGTGAGGTCAATAGTTGTCATGATTCTATTTTCTCAGTTCGATCTTTTTCGGCAATCAATAGGTTGATTCGATCGCGAACTTCAGCAGTTTCTGCAGTCAGCCAATTCACTATTACCTCTCTCTGGTATTTAGTCCCTGGCGCTTTCCATCCATACATCTGAGTCAGTAGATTTTGCAAGTGTTCTGGGTAGTATTCGGGCCACCAAATAGTAGCTATCTCTCTTAGTTTTTCAGCATCCTTCTCATCTATTCCTCCGGAGATAGCTGCTGGTTCGGGTGTTGGTTCGGGTGTTGGTTCGGGTGTTGGTTCTTCCGTTCTCTCCGTTGTCTCCGTTGTCGGTTCTACTATTGGCATTGTCGATTCCGATGTCGTTGGAGCTAGTGTCGGAGTTGGTGTCGGGTCTGGGGAAATCAATCCATTAAAAGCGGTTTTTTCATCAGCGGTAAGGGAGTTCCAGACTTTCTGGCGATCGGCTGCGCCTTTGCTGCAAACTTCCTTGAGCATGGTCTGAATATCAAGAGCTGTTTCTCGATCGCCGACTTCGATCGCTAGCCGGATATATTCGACCAGATCCCCTGTTTCGTTGTTCTGTTGAGTCTGCTGATCAACCTCATTTTTTGAAAATGGCTCCAAATTTTGAGGTTGATCGCTAGGTTGATCACCCTGCTGTGCAAGGGATTGATCAACCTGATCAACCTGATCAACCTTGTTACCCAAACTAGGAAAATCTTTCGCTGCCGTGGAATTACTGCCAGCCAAAGCAGCCATCCAGTTTACTGTTCCTTTCGAGGTCGGATTCGAGGTCGGATTCGAGGTCGGATCAGAAGTTGGATTCGAGGTCGGATCTGAATTTAGTATTTTTTCAGAAATAGGATGATCAGGTTGATCAGGTTGATCAAATCCTTGTGTAGCAGGGTGATCAACCTCGTGATCAACCTCCCTTTTTAAGGGGCTTTTCAAAACTTGAGGTTGATCAGCAGCCTCAACAGGTATTGAATCAGCCTCAAATTCGGCGTCAAATTCGGGGTCGGATTCAGCAAGCTCAAGAGGGAGGGAGACAGGTTCGGGTTCGGGTTCAGTTTTGCACCAAACTCGAACTCGTTTGCTGGATATCGATCGAAACTCTCGCTCCCACCCAAATTTTTTGAGGATGGCGGAACAGCGCATCTGATGCGATCGCTCTTGTCGGCTCAGGTCAACTTGGAGATGAGTGAGAAGGTCGCTGAGTCGGATATATTCGCGGTGTTCAATAAAATTTTCGATGACATCTTCCCAGGGATCTGATGACTGAAACTCTTGAGCAATGTGTTCGGCAGTTTCTTCATCTTCATATTCAAGGCAAGGTTCTTCCCCTGATTTGTAAGCCAGCATCGCAGCAGCCCAAATCGCATCTCGTTCTTTCTTAAGCAATTTAGTATCGATCCGGTGTTTGACCGGAATTACCCAAAATCGCCGGTTGCCTGTTTCATCAGCGAGAAATTCTTGCTTGTTGGTGGTTGCGACAATGATGCTGGGTCGATTGAAGTCTTCAATATCTCGGCAATATGGCGGTCGAATTTTGTCTGTACCCGTAGACAAAAAGGCTTTTGTGGCCGAGACATCGCGCCTTCTGAAAACGCTTTCTAGTTCTGCCCATTCAACAAACCATGCTTGATGTAGTTTCAGCCGTTCATCTTTATCAGACACAGTTCCCAAAGAATCGTCAAAGTATTTGTCTCCCGCAAGTATCTTAAAAAAAGTGGACTTTCTATAGCCCTGTTTCCCTTGCAAAATCATAACTGTGTCTATTTTGCAGCCTGGTTCAAAAGTCCGCTTGACAGCGCCAATCAGTGTTTTGCGGACAAACATTTCATAAATTGGATCGTTGACACCAAAGTATTTTGCAGCCAGACTATCTAAAATCAAAGTATCTGAAGCCACTGGCAAAGAATTTAGATACTCTTCGATCGGTGAATACTGATTTCCCACGGCTATTTCTGTGAGGATATCTTGAACATCTTCTCGACTGGATTTGAATAGAATTCCGTGTTTAATTGCGAGTTGAATTCTGACTCGATCGAGTGATACTGGTTTACCGTCAATTTCGATTCGTTTACTGAGTTTATTCAGTCGAAGTCGCTTGCCGAATTTTCTAACAATTTTTCGGTAATCCTGCATCATTCTGTCATCGGAATTTAAAATATTAAATTCAGGTGATGAATCAGAGCTAGTAGCAGAATTAGGAGAGTTAGCCAAATCAGATTCTGCCTCTGCCTCCAGTAGCGAAACTAAATGGTCAGGTTGCAGAGATTTGAGGAATCGCCAGTATTCACCTTTGATGCAGCTCTCAATCCCGTCACTAAAATATTTTGAGATGCTGGCGATCGGGTTCGACTTAACTGCGGAACTCCAGATTTGCTCCCACTCTTGTTCATCCCAGCCACCGCCGGGGGAACAACGCCGACAAGCATCAAGAAACAGAGTGTAGGCATCCTCATTGGTTATCTGTCCCAATCGGCTGAACTCGGATTGAACTCCCAGTAAATCCCGTGCCAGTGTTGCCATTGAGGTATTTCTGTTCAACGCTACCCCGTTCAAAAATTCTTTGTTAGGCTTCCCCAACGCACACTGTAGGGAAATTGGAATCGGCACCGGAACAGTAAGCTCTTGATACCGTTGAGATATTTGCTCCGGTCTTATTAGTGTTGCAGTTGCCGTGGCAGAACCATTGCTACTGATGGCGGATGCAGGTGCGGGTGTGGGCGTGGATGCGGATGCGTAGCACGGGCGAGGCGCTTCGCGCATCGAAACAGGCAAATCTTGGCGCTGTTGCAGTTCGAGTTGTTGCTGAGCGAGTAACTTTTGGCGTTGTTCGAGCTCTTTTTGTTTCCGAGCCAGGAAGTCTTGATAGAGAATGAGGAGCCGATCGCGCAAATCACTGTAGTTGTAGCGAATGCCTGACTCTTCAACAAAATCGGTTTTAACTGAGATCTTGCACCATTCTCAATTAGCCATACTGCCAACCACTAACAGTGATGTCAAAACCCTGCT